>DAOVQI010000131.1 GCA_030628785.1 Bacteroidota bacterium | reverse complement strand
CGATTTTATCGTAATGAGTTCATTCAGGGTTGAGACCAGGAAATGTCCCGAACCCACGGCAGGATCACAGATCCTGAGACTGTTGATGATCCGGTTGGCCTCCCTTTTATCGTCTATTTTATCATAAATGTCATCCAGAGATTTGCAGTTCCAGCCTTTTGCCTCGTTAAACTTCTGTACAACCGCCCTGCGGATGGTCTCCCGGCACATGTACATGGTAATAAATCCGGGTGTAAAAAACGAACCTTCTTTATACCCGTTTATCTTTTCAAATATCAGTCCCAGGACGGAAGCATTGATCAGGGTTTTATTTTCCTCCTGTATCTCTTCCGTGCCTTCGCTGGCAAAATCGTATGCATCGAGAAACTCAAACAAATATTGCAAGGTATTCATTTCGTCTTTCAGGCGCTTTCCGGTGCTATCTTTCAGGACTGTAGCGCCCGGCACGGGAAGTTTATATTCATCCTCCAGGTTGCTGATGCGTATTGTTTTATGCTCCAAGTCATTGGGCTCAAACAGCGAACTGTTCAGGTACGGGATATTGCCAAACTTTTGTTTTACCGGTTCGTTCCGCTCATTTTCCTTAACTGCCAGCACCTGGAAAAACAGCTTGTTCAGTGTATCGTAATCGGAAATACGATTGATATTCAGGAATTTGAATGCTTCATCGCCATCGTGGTATCTTACCAGCTGTCCTTCGAGCAGTTTCAGGAACAGGATGCGGTTGATCCAGGTTATGACCAGTTCAAGGGCAATGTTATAGAGCTGTTCTTCTTTATTACCGCCAATACCGGAAGGTTCAACCTGTGCGAGGCAATCTTCATATTGCAGAATGGTTACTGCATTTTCAATCAGTGACCCTGCATCTCTTTCATCTTCAGGCTTCCGGCCGATCAGCTTTTTACTTCCCGCTTTGGTTTCCTTTAAACCGATGATATGCAGCAACTCGTTATAAAAACCTTTGTCGAGTGTGTTACTGTCATTGGTGAATGGAAGCTTCAGCAGGTGTTCCGGTGAAAATATCTTATACAGGGCAACCAGTTTTTTTTCGTCTTTATCCGATCCGTTTCTCAGGATCTTTTCATAATCCCTGATATCGATATGGGTAACGGATATTTCATGATCAAGCTGTCCGATAAACGATTCGGCAATATTTCTGTAAAAGAAATCGGTTGTTTTCCCTGAAAGCCTTCCCTCCTCGAAATCCCTGAATTGTTTCACCAGGTTTTTATTTCCGGCAAACAATCTTTCAAATTCACCGGCATTAAAAATGTACCATTCGTAAATATCGGTTGCGATGAGGTATTTAATCTCGAGATTATTATCCGTAATACGCTCCCTGAAATAATACAGCAAAAGCTCATGGAATGCTTTTGTGTTCAGGTTATCCTTAGCTGGCATTTCGATCCTGTTCCCCGGCTTTTTGGTCTCGATCAAAACACCGACACTGCTGTCGGTATCCTTTCCGTTATGGATGACCAGGTCGGCCCGGCCTTTGGTATTGATGTAATGGTCGGGAGAGTAAAACGTTTCTTTCAGAAACTCTGATAAAATGTTTTTATGGAACTCTTCGGATTCCGGCTCGCTGATCTGATCCAGGAGTTTAACGATATTTTTCCTGAAGGCTTCAAACTCCGGTCTGGAAGGTTTTACTTTGAGGTAAGCCTTGTTGATGGATTTACGAAGGTTGAGGATACTGGTGTTCATTTTTATTCCCAATATAGGTATAAAGTTAAAAATTATTATTTTATGAATTTCAGGATGAGGTTCAAAAACATAAAAATGGGATTGCGTACATGTTGCTTTATATTAGAATCAAACTGCACAACAGGTTATGCTTATAGCCTGATTTCTGATTTAGTTGCCTGGTAGTTGCGCCGAAAGCAACAGTTCATCCCTGATCTGCTAAGGCAGTTTCGGCGCTTTTGTACATTGTCTATAATTTCTACAAAAATGGAACCTCTCCGAGGTTCTTTTTGAGAGAGAGACCTTAAAGGTTTGCTAAAACCTTAGGGTCTTTTAGGATCAGTAATTTGCTACCTTTGTTCTTGTGGGACAAGATTGTAAGTTAAAATGGAACGCTTCTTTTACATTTGACCATTATAAAAAATTCCGAACTCTGCTATTAAGAGAAAAAATATATAACTTCAGGTAGATTGTATTTAGGCTAAGTTTAACAGAGTAGCATATACAAAGAAATAAAGTATGGATAAATCGCAAATCCGGGAAAGAACAAAGAAACTGCTTGAAAAAGCAGAGAAGCTAACGGAGTTCAGAAAAGGATTGCAGGAACTTCTTAAAACCTATACAGATAAAGATGCAACAAAGAATTATCAAAGGATTATTCCTGATACTGGAAAATTCTATGGAGTTCCTAAGCCCATATTAGGGGTTATCTCTTCAGATATTGGAAAATTTATTCAGAAAGAACCGGATAAAGCGCAAGGATTGTTAAAGGCAATTTGGGATGAAGGGTCTTATGAAGCAAAGCAGATAGCAGGAAAAAGTCTGGAGAGATTTGGTCCGAAGTATCCAAAAATTTGTGTGGATTTCGTCTCTTCAGTATTGCACGATCTTGATAATTGGTCAGTCTGTGATAACCTTGCTATGTTTGGTGTAGAGCCAATAGTATATTCCAGTCCTGAGATTGTTTTACCTCTTTCTGAAAAATGGATAAAGAATAAAAATAAATGGATCAGACGTTTTGGAGTGGTAACTTTGCGTGGGTATAAAAGGATTAAAACTACGGATAAGGTCTTCCGGATTCTTGATACCGTTATGGAAGATAATGAGAAGGACATAAAGAAAGCAGTGTCGTGGATTTTGAAAGAGATAAAGAAGAAAAATCCCGATGATGTGGCAGGGTTTTTAACAAGATGGGTAAAAACAAATCCAGGTAAGGATACAAGATGGATAATAAAGGACGGCATGAAAAAATTGCCAAAAGAAAAACAAATGGGAATCTTAAATAAACTACCAGCTTTACAATAAAATAAGGAATGAGACAAGACTAAAATAGAAAATTAGAGACCCTAAGGGTTTTTAAAACCCTTAGGGTCTTTTCGGAATACCGTTATTATTTTTTAATATCTTATATCAATTGTCATTCCTGCGTAAATCATAGTGCCATAAAGAGGAGCATACATAAATGCTGCATCATCCAAATGTTTTTCATCCTGGATATAGTTTAAAATATTATTTACCCCTGCATAAAAATTAAATGGATTAACCCTTTTTGAAACTCTTGTATTGAAGAGCAGGAAGGGTTTTGTCTTTTTAATCTTAGTTTGGTCACCAATAACAGGATCAATATCTTCATTAAAATAATCGATATACATTTTCCCCTGATAGCTGCCGGTTAATGCAATATTCCAACCTTTCGGACTGTATTCTATTTTTAAATTACCGGTTGTTGCCGGAAACCGGGAAATATATTTGCTATCGTTTTCATATTGGGTTTCCGCCCAGTCATCTCTTACATTTTCATATTTACCCTGATTTAGTGTGAAATCAAGCCCTAAATCCAAATATTTCATCAAATTTGCCATAAGTGATACTTCAATCCCCTGTACAAAAGCATTATCAACATTATCCCATTGGTAATCATATCCCAAAGCAGCAACAGAGGCATCAGCATCAGTAAAAGCGATTTTGTCTTTTAGGTTTGTTCGAAACAGATTAGCACTAATCTTTACCTTGCTGCCATAGTAATCGGCAGACAGATTGTAACTTACTGATGTTTCCGGTTTTAAATTTGATGATTTCCAGACTCTTGGAGAACCGCTGCATAGATGAAGATCTTCTGAAAATCCATAGGGTGCACGAAAACCGGTTCCCGCATTTGCCCGAACTGTAATTCTATTTGAAATTTCATATTTTACAGCAATTCTCGGACTTACACTATTTTCGTTAAATTTAGTTTTGGGAAATAGTGCGGTTTCGAAAACCTGCCTGTCAGCTTTATATTCTTCTTCTGAATGATGTATGTCGAATCGTACACCGGGAACAATTGTTAATTTATTGCTTATTGACCATTCGTCCTGAACAAAAACGCCAAATTCTTTTGCTGATTTATTACTTATCGATTTGTATGATTCTCCTTCATAAACACTTGAAGCATCAACTACGACATACATGCCCGATTCTTCTAAACGATTTAAGTAACTTTGAACACCCATTAATAAATGATGGGTTTTAAACTGAATTCCATACGTTAAAGTTGCTGTTAATGAGTTTTCGTTGGCAAGATAAGGTCTCATATTTCTTAAATCAGGAACACTGTCATTATGTGTATCCATATAATCACCTAAGTAGGAATCGTTTGTAGCACTCCTGTTATGATTAACATATGCCAATGAAATATTTAAATCCGAATTGTTTTCAAATTCCTTATTATATGAAAGTTCAGATTCATACCTGTCTGTGATAATACATTCGGTTCCATCGGTAAAAGGATTTTTGTAATAATCATCGTCAATTAATCCGCCCTGTCTTCTTTCAGATGAATACCGTCCTCTTAAAATGAGTTTATCATTTTTTGAAAAAATATCATAAATAAATAAACCAAAACCTGCATTATTAAGATTTGTAGCAACTCTGTCAGAAATACCATCTTTATTTTTAACTTCATCAATAGTTTTTCCCTCGGCAGTCTCATCAATTGCATCTCCTGTTATTTTTTGGGCAAATACATTCAGACCAATATTTTTGTTTCGAATTGAAGATGATATATCATATTTATTAGTGTTAAAATTGCCAAATTGCAAACCTACTTTTGTCGATGGCACAAGTGAAGGTTCTTTTGTAATAATATTAATTGCCCCTGCAACTGCACTGCTTCCGTAAAGAGCAGAACCTGCACCTTTTATAACTTCAACCCTTTCAATATCTATTGTTCCTATCTGTTGCAAGCCGTATACACCTGCTAAACCTGAATATATCGGTTGCCCATTTAACAGCACTTGTGTATGTTCAGCCCCTAACCCCTGCATCCTGACCATCGAAAAATTACAAAATTGACATTGTTGTTCTACCCGGATGCCAGGTGTTCCTTCTAAAACCTCAAATAAATTAGCTGCATTTTTTCTTTCTATTTCTTTGGCGGTGATAATTTCTGTCCTAACCGGAACATCTTTTATATAATGTTTTGTTCTTGTTCCTGTAACAACAACTTGTTCGAGTTTTAAAACATCTTCTTCCAATTCAAAAAACACTTCAGTTGCCTTACCCACCCTCATTTCAGCTTCTTTTTCCTGTGTTTTATAACCCAATACATGAGCTATAATAATATTTTTTCCTACTGGTAAATCTGTTAGCTTAAAATGACCGGTGGCATCAGTCATTGTGCCAAGATTAGTTCCTTTTACAATTATATTAACGTAAGGAATATGTTCTCCTTTGCATTGTACGCCTCCGAACAACATAGCATCTGTTTTTTCCTGTGGTAAAGTATTTATACTAAAAATCAGAAAAAAGGATATCGTTAAAATTGATGTTATTGATTTTTTCATTGGATATATTTTTTTATTGATTATGGCTTTATTCTAGTTATTGTATGATTTGGTATGGTGAATTTCATGTTACTAATATTATAAAACTTTGGAATAATGGAATCCCGAAAGCTTTCGGGAGGAAAATTGGAACCGTTCTGTTTGCTACGCTCCCAGAATGGTTCCACCAATCCAACATTCCAATATTCCTTGTAAATACTTTATTTTTAAAATATTACCTTGATTATTAATTACAAAAGTATACTATACAACAATTGTTTTGTTTTTGAAACAACACAAAAACACGATTCTAAAAAGAAGAAAATAAAAAGTAGTTTTAATTAAAAAACAGGTGGGCCTCTGTAAACATTAAGTAAGTAATATTTATTTGCTGTAAATAATATATTTGATGGATACTCAAATTTCCTGCAATATGTAACAAATAAATCAAGTAATACAAGAAAAACACTTAAAATAACAAAGGGATTTGAAATTTGAGCCAGAACAGAATATTCAAAATCGGAATGATGGTGATTTTCAAATGGAGAATCTTTACTGGTTTGATGCTGATAAGGGTGCGCATGATAAACAATTTCTCCGTCTGATAATTTATGATAGTGTCCGTTAGCTGCAGTATTGTAATATAAATAAAGAATTGCAGGCAATAATATTGCTAAAAATGTATATTTATTTTTCCGGACAAAATTCATAAAAAAACTATTAGTAGTCCCTAGTAAAAATAAACATTGTTTTATGGAAAAAAAACTTAGTTTGTGAATTAACCGGGTAAATTGTTAATTTTGGTTTATTCAGGGTTAATAATTTTTCTCAAAACATTTAGTTTTGCTTTTTTTTTCTCAAGAAATTACTCCTCGTCTGGAATACATTGTCAACCTGATCTGCAGGGAAATTCTTGGTATTGACTGCCAAATCACAACAGATAAGGATCAATTTTCGAAATATTCCGAACCTAAAATCAATTACTCATCCCTTTTTTTTGATGATTCTTTCAAGATTAATCCTGCCGGTTTACTTTTTGAAAAGGGGATCAGGCAACTGGATATGTATGTTCCGGTTTATAAGGACATGCATGTATTCTTTTTAACAGATCCGGGGTCAGATATTCCTTTTGACCTTTTTTCAGCTTCTTTTTATATGGTCACACGTTACGAGGAATACCTTGATTTTAATGAAGATGAACATGGGAGGTTTGAGGCTGACCAGAGTATTGCTTATGAAAACGGTTTTCTCAACGAACCAGTTGTTAATCAGTGGACAAGAGAGTTGGGTGAGGGTTTGGTTAACAAATTTCCGGAACTTAAAATAAAGAAAAATAAATTTCATTTTATTCCTACCATCGATGTTGATGAGCCTTTTGCATATTTACACAAAGGAATATTCAGAAATGCAGGAGCAATATTGAACTCATACCTTAAAGGAAATAAAAAGGAAGGTGCAAAACGATTCAAAGTGTTGATCAAAAAACTGGAAGATCCGTATTTTACCTTTCCCTTTATAAAAAAAATCCATGACCGGTTCAAGCTCGATCCGGTGTTTTTTATCCTGGCAGGCAAACGGAGTAAATTTGATAAGAATATATCCCTGGGAAAGAAAGGGTACAGGAACATACTTTTGGATTTAGTAAAAAAATATAAAATAGGAGTACATCCTTCTTACAAATCGAATTCGAAGATAGACATACTGTCCGGTGAAATTAACGGATTGAGTTTGGTTTTAGGAAAACCGGTACAAAAAAGCCGTCAACATTTTTTAAAACTGCGTTTTCCTGAAACATACCGTAATTTGATACAATTTGGCATTAAGGAAGATTACACTATGGGTTATGCCTCCAGAACAGGTTTCAGGGCTGGTATCGCAAGTCCGTTTAATTTTTATGATCTTGAAAGGGAAGAAGAAACCGGGTTGAAAGTCTTTCCCTTTCAGGTGATGGATGGAACCCTAAAGGATTATCTCCGGCTGTATCCGGCGGAGGCAATTCAGAGAATTCACGAACTGATTGAAAAAGTTAAAAAGGTAAATGGCACCTTTATTAGCCTGTGGCATAATACTTCTTTTGATGATAAAGGGGAATGGAAAGGTTGGAGAAAGGTTTATGAGGAAATGATTAAGTTATGTGTTAATGAATAAGAAATATTAAGTTGTAGTTAGGTGGTTATTAAATAGTTATTAAGATGTCATTTGGTAGTCATTAGCTCGCTATGTTATTCGCTACCCACATGCAGGCGTACAATCCCGCTCATGAGGTTTTCGCTCTCAAGTTCGCTCGCGTCATTCGGTGGTAATTAGCTCAGCACTGCGTGCTTCGCGTAATTCAGTGGTAATTAACTGGTCATTCGGTAGTCATTTAATAGTCATTCAGTTGTAATTAGGTGGTAATTCAGTAGTAATTCAGTGGTAATTGTTTAGGTATTTGTTGGTTATTAATTTGCTTGACTCTGTTCTAAGATGTTGTTGTTATTATTAGAATTTAGTGTTGATACTCGTTAGACCACTGCTGCTACTAAGAGTTATATATTCGTCAGACCACTACTACTGTTTAACTTTATGATTACATTTAAAATATTATGCTAATAATGAGATATAATAATAAATATGAACATCTTAGTGGTCAGACGAGTTAGACCCTATTGGTTTGAATTTTAGTTTGAATTGGAAACCATAATGTTACTCG
>DAOVQI010000060.1 GCA_030628785.1 Bacteroidota bacterium | reverse complement strand
AAGATGCGAAAGAGGAATTGGTAAGTGAGCTTTATATTACGGCCTGGAAATCAGGATGCAAGGGAACAACCGTTTACAGGGATGGATCAAGAACCGGAGTATTAATTACGGGAAAGAAGAATGAACATCGGGATATTCCCAAGCGACCCAAAATCCTGAATGCTGAAATAATCCGGTTTAACAATAACAACGAGAAATGGATAGCTTTTGTCGGACTTATGGAAGGAAGACCATATGAGATCTTTACCGGTTTTACCGACGAAGAAGTTTTTCCCATTCCAAAAACAATAACCAAAGGTAAAATTATCAAGACAAAAGAAGAAAACGGTAAAAACCGATACGATTTTCAATATACCGACAAATATGGATACACAAATACCCTGGGCGGATTATCCCATATGTTCCAACCTGAATTCTGGAATTATGCGAAGTTAATATCCGGTGTATTGCGTCATGGTATGCCAATACGGAATGTTGTAAATCTGGTCTCTTCACTCCGGCTGGATAGCGAAACCATTAATACCTGGAAAGCAGGGGTCGAGCGGGCACTTAAACGATATATCCCCGACGGAACCAAGGCAAAAGGTGAGTGTACGGATTGCGGGTCTGAAAACCTGATCTACCAAGAAGGATGCCTGATTTGCCTGGATTGCGGCTCATCAAAATGCGGATGATTTGCTCTCCGCCAGCTGGCGGATCGCGTCATTTGCTCCGGCTTCGCCTCCGCGTCAATTACTCTCCGCCAGCCGGCGGATCGTGTCATTTGCTCCGCGTTATTAAGTAGTTATTTACTATTTTACAATAACCACTAAAAAAAGATAAAAGACAAAAGTAAAAAGATAAAAGGGATACAGCAAAAGAATAGGTGATCAATGATAAGTACCGGGTAATCTTTAATCCCGTAACTCGTAACCCGTACCCAACATCCAGTACCCAGCACCCCCGCCCGTACCGGACGGTACGTTCGGGCGGGCAGTACCCAGCACCCAGTATCTGCTACTTTAATACCCCAAGTTCCTTACCCACTTTTGTAAAACCAGCCACAGCCTTATCAAGATGTTCCTTTTCATGAGCTGCAGAAAGCTGTACACGGATGCGTGCCTGACCTTTTGGAACAACCGGATAATAAAATCCTATTACATAAATACCTTCATCGAGTAACTTTGCTGCAAAATCCTGTGAGAGTTTTGCATCATAGAGCATAATTGGTACTATGGCTGACTGGGTTGGTTTCAGATCAAAACCAGCCTCCTTCATTTTTTTATAAAAATATTCAGTGTTCCAATGAAGCTTATCCTGTAGCTCATTGGTTTCACTCATCATATCAAACATCCTGATACCTGCATTTACGACAGCGGGAGGTATGGAATTTGAGAAAAGATAAGGTCTGGACCGCTGTCGTAACATGTCAATAATTTCCGCTTTCCCTGTAGTAAACCCTCCGATGCCGCCACCGAATGATTTACCAAGAGTACCGGTTATGATATCTATTTTTCCTCTGATATCGAACAGTTCAGTTATTCCTCTGCCTGTTTTTCCGACAACACCGGCAGAATGAGCCTCATCGATCAACAGAAGAGCATCGTATTTATCTGCCAGTTTGAGGATTTTATCAATTGGAGCCACGTTTCCATCCATGGAAAAAACCGCATCCGTAACAAGGATCCTGAACCGTTGTGCCTGAGCCTTTTTAAGCTGTTCTTCAAGATCAGCCATGTCGGCATTGGCATAACGATAACGTTGCGCTTTACAAAGCCTGACACCATCGATGATTGACGCATGATTCAGCGAATCGGAAATGATTGCATCATCGGCGGTTAAAAGAGGCTCAAATACTCCTCCATTAGCATCAAAACAGGCGGCATATAATATTGTGTCTTCCATCCCAAAAAATTCAGCTATTTTTCTTTCAAGGATTTTGTGAAGATCCTGAGTTCCGCAGATGAAACGTACGGAAGACATTCCAAAACCATGTGAGTCCAGGGCTTCCTTGGCTGCCTCAATCAACTTTGGATGGTTCGATAACCCAAGGTAGTTATTGGCACAGAAATTTAAAACCGAATCACCGGTACTGACAGTTATTTCCCCTCCCTGAGGTGAAGTAATGATCCTTTCTTCTTTATATAAACCAGCTTCCCTGATCCCAGCCAGTTCCTTTTGTAAGTGTTCTTTAATTTTACCGTACATTTTGTTTTGTATTAAGATTTGTATTTTGAGATTTCTGCAAAGCCCCAAATATACCAAAAATGATAATTAATCCGAATTAATTTTTAATGCTTTAAAAATAAATCTTATATCGAACTCACGCTAAATAACAAAATACCTTATATTTGGATAAATAAAATCGTGAACTATAAAAACAATTTATTATGGAAAAAATTTTAGTTACAGGCTCTGTCGGACAGATCGGTTCAGAACTTACGCTTGAATTAAGGAAAAGATACGGTAATAAAAATGTTGTTGCAGGAATTCGTAAAACACAACCAACGGGTGAATTAAAAGAATCTGGTCCTTATGAGGTTGTAGATGCAACAAAAATCGACAAGATAACTGACGTTGTGAAGAAATACAACATTGATACAATTTACCATCTGGCTGCCATGCTTTCGGCTGTTGCCGAAAAGAATCCCCAGGCAGGCTGGAATGTTGGAGTAAATGCATTATATAATATACTGGAAGTGGCACGGGAATTCAATTGTGCGGTATTTTTCCCGAGTTCAATTGGTGCGTTTGGACCAACTACTCCCCTGGATAATACTCCCCAGGATACTATTCAAAGACCAACCACAATGTACGGCGTTACCAAGGTAGCCGGTGAATTGTTGTGTGATTATTATTTCAAGAGATTTGGCGTGGATACAAAGGGAGTACGTTACCCCGGAATTATTTCCAATGTTACCCTGCCAGGTGGTGGTACGACCGATTACGCTGTTGAAATTTACTATGAAGCCGTTAAGCATAAAAAATTCACCTGTCCCTTAGCAAGGGGTACTTTCCTTGATATGATGTACATGCCTGATACGATCGATGCAGCTATCGATCTGATGGAAGCTGATCCTTCAAAACTGAAGCACAGGAATGCATTTAACGTCACAGCCATGAGTTTCGATCCGGAAATCCTGGCAGATGAGATTAAAAAGCACATCCCTGACTTTGTTATGGAGTATGATGTTGATACTATGAAACAAGCCATTGCCGAGTCCTGGCCCAACAGCATGGATGATTCCGCTGCCAGGGAAGAATGGGGATGGGATCCAAAGTATGATTTGGCTGCTATGACAGAAGATATGTTAAAGGTTATTGGTGAAAAACATGCGAAGGGATTAATATGAAAAGGCAGGTAAGAGTCAGGTTTGCTCCAAGCCCCACAGGCCCGCTGCATCTGGGAGGTATGAGAACAGCCCTGTTCAACTATTTGTTCGCCCGAAAGAACCATGGTGACTTTATACTCAGGATCGAGGATACCGACCAATCCAGGTATGTTCAGGGAGCAGAAGAATATATAATCAAATCGCTTGATTGGTGTGGAATTAAGGTAGACGAAGGAGTAAGGGAAGGAGGAAGTTTTGGTCCTTACAGGCAATCGGAAAGAAAACCTATTTATCCAAAATATGCTGAAAAATTAGTGGATACAGGACACGCCTATTATGCTTTTGACACTACTGAAGAATTAGAGGCAAGAAGAAAAGAGTATGAAGCCAGGAAGGAGACTTTCATTTATGATGCTTCCATTCGGTCAGGTATGAAGAACTCACTATCGTTGCCGGAGGAGGAGATTCAGCGCAGGTTGGATTCAGACGATCCCTATGTGATACGATTTAAAATACCTGAAAATATTGAGGTAAGCATTAACGACTTGATCAGAGGGGAAGTGGTGGTAAATACCTCTACTCTCGATGATAAAGTACTTTTTAAATCGGATGGTATGCCTACCTATCACCTTGCCAATGTGGTTGATGATTATTTAATGAAAATCTCCCATGTTATTCGCGGGGAGGAATGGCTTCCTTCCCTTCCTTTACATGTTTTGTTGTACAGGGCTTTTGGCTGGGAAAATAAAATGCCTGAATTTGCCCATATGCCACTTACCCTGAAACCGGATGGTAAAGGAAAATTGAGCAAGCGTGACGGAGATCTGGGTGGTTTCCCTATTTTTCCTTTGAATTGGCCGGATCCGAAAACTAATAAAATATCCAAAGGCTATGAGGGATATGGTTATTTCCCCGAAGCTTTTATTAATATCATTGCCCTTTTAGGATGGAACCCGGGAACAACTCAGGAAATTTTCTCCATGGATGATCTGATCAGAGCTTTTTCCATCGACAAGGTGATTAAAGCAGGGTCAAGGTTCGACCCGGAAAAGGCAAAATGGTACAACCAGCAATACCTGAGGGCAAAAAGCGATAGGGAGCTTGCGATGCTGTTTCAACCCATTCTGAGAAAAAAGGGAATAGAGGCGGATGACTTGACTGTTGAAAAAGCCTGCGGTTTGATTAAGGAACGGGCAAGCTTTGTACATGAATTGTGGGATCATGCCTGGTTTATATTTAAAGCTCCTGAAGAATATGATCCAAAGGCGGTAAATAAAAGTTGGAAAGAACAGACACCCGGTATAATGAAGGAACTTTATGAAGTCCTTTCACGCATCACAGATTTTACCCCCGCAAACACCGAAAAGGTGGTGAGGAAATGGATAGAGGAAAAAGATTATGGAGTAGGACAGGTAATGAATGCTTTCCGGTTGTGTATAGTAGGTGCAGCTATTGGCCCACATTTGTTTGATATCATTGAATTGCTTGGGAAAACTGAAACCCTCGCCAGGATTGAAACAGGATTGGAGAATATTAAAACTTCGTAAAAATCCATCCGGCAATTTCAAAACATGATAATACTCGTCCGACGACTCGGAGCCTGCCCGGCTTGTTTGACGGGTCGTCTAACGAGAATGCCAATATAACTAGCCCCCGGCTTCAGCCGGGGGATTTGAGAGACAAAGAAAACTTGTGGCGCAACTGCCATCGCTGCCAGAAGGTAAAAACTATACATGCGCCGTAATATTACGGCAGCCAAATTAACAACCGGAATAAAAGTATCATAAAAGTTATGCTGATTAACTGGATTGTCGGTTTCTTTTTAAGGCATATCTGAAGTTATAAAAATGGTTAAAACCGTTACATGTTGTCAGGTGTTTCCACCTGACATTAAGTTAAGGAATATTATATCGAACTCATATTAAATACTAAATTAATATAGCATGACAGAAAAGAAAAAGGGAAAGATTATTCAATTACCGTCAACACCTGAAAAATATATCAGAACAAGAGCGCGACAGCTTCCTGTTTATGAATGTTATATTAATGAGCAGTGGAAAGAATCAGGAATGGCAAATATCATTGTTGCAAGAAAGCATACCAATAATAATTTTACATTCGGTTTGTACCTGGTTGATCTGCTATGCCTGGGAGTAAAAGACACATATTATGATTTTAATATAACAAACTTTGATTATGAGGATTTGAAAAAGGAATATTTCGGGAAACAGGATATTGTGAAATGTGATTATGTATTGGCTCATAATATTATTTACGGCGCGGTTGAATTTGCAGATACATTTGGTTTCAAACCGCATAAAGATTTTGCCGTTTCAAAATATATCCTTGAAGAGGATGATGAGAATGTTGAATTAATGGAAATTGAATTTGGGGAAGAAAATAAACCTTGTGTTGTAACAACAATAGAAAATGAACCTAAACAAATCATTGCCCAATTGGATAAAACGGCAGGTAAAGGGAATTATAAGGTAATATATCTTGATGATGAAGATTTATTAGATGATTTTGAAGAGGAAGTAGATGAAGATGATTTGAATGACTGGACCGATGAAGACTGGAAGCAATTTTTTAATGGAGAAAAAGATCTTTCCGGTGAAAATCGCCTTAAAGTTACAGATTATCTTTATGAATACCATTTTGGAAAGGAAGAATCATCCAATCATTTTATTCCTGAAGAGCCGTCGGTTATTGAAGATCAAATTACCTTTGAGCCGGTTGACGAACATGAATATTATACATCCAAAGAGGAAAAGGAAAAAATTGAAAAGATGTATTACATGACATCAGAAAATCCTAAAAAGGCAATCCCTGAATTAAAGAATCTGATCAAACAATATCCTGATAATCCGGTGTATTATAATTACCTGGCAAACGCTTATCTTAAAGCCGGTTATATACCGGCTTCCAAAAAGATAGTCATAACCTCTTACAAAAAATTTCCTGATTATCTGTTCGCCAAATGCAATTATGCCGATTATCTTCTGGATATGGAAAGAATAGATGAAATTCCAGAAGTATTTAACCATAAATTTGAATTAAAACATCATTTACCTGGAAGAGAAAAGTTTCATATCGGGGAGGTAATTGGTTTGTATTCCGTTATGTGCAGGTATTTTACAGCCAGGGATAAAATATATATAGCAGATCATTATTACAAGATCTTACGGAAATTCAGTTATATGGAATACCCGGTAGCAGAAAGGGCATTGGATCTCCTTCAAGGGAAAAAGTTAGATAAGGTTTTAGCGAAACTAACGGCTGAGATGTTTGATTCTTCTAATGGAAAACAGGAAAACACTTACGAAGGATTAAATCTTCGTGATTTTTATCAAATAGTTTTCAAGACGCTGAAAGAAGACACTCCTTTAAATTTAAAATTTTCTGTTGACAATGTTGATCTTGACCGGATTCCTTTATTCCAATTGGCGGAGATATATCTCGGAGAGATCCTTAAATACCAGCCCCTGAAACTAACAATAAATGGTAATTTACCCCGAAACTTATGCAGGGAACTTTACGAAAAGAAAAAAATTAAGGGTGATTATCCGGAAAGAGGTATTAGGAAGATTATGAGTGAAAAAGATTTCATGTCCCTTCATAATATTAGGTTGCTGTGTGATATGGCAGGATTAACAAAAAAAAGACATAACAGGATTTCCCTGACGAAAAAGGGTGAAAAACTGATGAATAATAGTAAGAGAACACAATTGTTTCATCTTTTATTCAAGACTTATGCCCTGGATTTTAACTGGGCTTATAATGACTTATACCGGGATGATGGTACAATACAGTCAGGATTTGGGTATACACTTTACCTGATTCAAAAATTTGGTGAAACCGAAAAAGAGGCAGGTTTCTACTCGGAGAAATACATAAAAGCATTTCCGCTTTTAGAAGATAAATTTGATGAGGACATTTGGTATAAGAAAAAAGACTATTTCAGGGACTGCTATATCTTACGGACCTTTTCAAGGTTTTTGGAACCATTCGGTTTTGTTGAAATCAGAAGGGAAAGAGTTAACCTTTTTGAGTACAAAGATTATATAAAGAAGACAAAGTTATTTGATAAAGTATTTTCATTTTCAGTTAATTCGTCAGACGACTCCAGTTCGTCTGACGAATGAAAAAAAATTATTAGCTATTCCTAACCAGATAATTCACTCCATCAAGTACCATATCAATGTTAGAAAATCCGTCCGCCGGCTTCAAGATGTCCGACGGGTTTGTTTACATGTTGTCAGGTGTTTCCACCTGACATAAGTTAAGGAATATATTCGTCCGACGACTACAGTTCGTCTGACGAATGAAAAAAAAATATTAACTATTCCTGACCAAATAATTCACTCCCTCCAGAACCATATCAATATGTTTCCTTGAAATATAGATATGAGTTGAAATCCTCACACCCCTGGTATTGTCCCGGTCACGACCAATAGTCCTGATAACAATATTATATTTTTCCCTGAGATAGTTTACAATTCTTTCAGGTTTCACTCCTTCAATTGAAAAGGCCGTCAGTCCGCCGCTTAAATACGAATCTGTGGATGTGTGAAGTCTGACTTTTGGAATGCTTTTTAATTCCTTCTTCAGATAACCGGCTAATGATTTTATTCTTCTTTCGATACGTTCTTTGCCAATTCTGTTTTGAAAATCGATAGCTTCTCCCAAAGCAAAAGTGAGCGCTTCCGCTCTCTGGCCAAGGGTCTCAAATTTTCTGGCATTTTCATGCGTATCCCAACCCGAATTGGCAATGCAAGGCCATAATCGATCCTGAATTTCCTTTTTTACGTATAAAACACCACGTCCGGTCGGAGCGCCAAGCCACTTATACGGACTGGATGCGAAAGCATCAACACCTAATTGTTGAACATCGATGTTCAGCATTCCCATTCCATGGGCAGAGTCGGCAATAACCAGGATATTGTTTTCATGGGCGAGTTCACTCAATTCTTTAACAGGAAAAATAAGTCCGGTTATATAGACCGTATGACTAACACTGAAAACTTTGGTCAGGGGAGTTATTGCATTTTTAAATGCCTTTATTACTTCATCGACACTTTTTGGGGGAGCACCTATAGTAACTTCCTTAACTTTAATACCATATCTTTTTTCCTTGAGTTTCCATGGATGTATTCCACCCGGATGTTCATGGGATGAGATAATTACCTCGTCGCCTTCCTTCATATCCAGTCCGTTTGCAAACAGATTCATCCCCTCTGTGGTGTTCCTGTTGATTACAATTTCATCAGGAGAGGCATTAATGAACCTGGCAAGTCTTCCCCGGATCTCCTCTCTTTTTCGTGGCAAGAAATTATAGAAATCATAGGGATTAGTAGCCTGTATTCTGAAGTATTTCGTAAGGGTGTTGAATACAGGTTTTGGCATGGGACCCACTGTTCCGTTGTTCATCATGATGAAGTCATCCTGGAAAATAAAATGTTTGGCAATGGCTTCCCAGTAAGGTCCATCAGGACTTTCATCCTGAAAATAATCCCGGTTCAGACCGGCAATACTTTGATAAATAGCAGCATTCGCTTTATTCAGGGAATACAGCGTAAAGGCGGTACCCCCGACAAGATACTTAAAGAAATTTCTTCTTTCCATTTTTCAACCTCCTTTTTTTTGTAACCGATTAATGATCAAAGTTAATCTTTTAACCAGCAACAAAAAAACCCGTCTGATCGATCAGACGGGTTTAATTGACAGCCGGAAAATTCTTAATTCTTCAGTTCTTTATTTTCAATAAATTCCAGGTAACTGAAAACATCCTGGGGTGCATTTTTTTCAAACACACTGTCTTTATATTTTTCACTTGTATTCTCTGAGGCAATCGTTAAATATTCTTTTGAAGCATTATAGTTATTGGTGTGATAATAGCAAACTCCAATGTAATAACGTAAGTTTGAATTTGCGGGATCATTTTTCAACAGTTTTTGAAAAATGGGCAAAGCCTCACCGAATTCATCATTAAAAAAATAGTAAGTTGCCAGAAAATAGTTTTTCTTGAGATCTTTTTTTGTGAATTCTGCATGTTTAATGTTTTTCTCTTTGTCACCATTAACGGATTTTGGTTTTTGTGCATTGGCATAATAGGTTAAACTAAAAGCGAACGCGACAATCAGAATTTTTGCTATTGTTTTCATCTTTAAACTCCTTTCTTTTTCGTTTCACCCAATTATACGCAGTTTCAGGTGTATTTGTTCGGTTTTACAACAACTTTGTAAAATGTTCCATAGCATAAAATGCCTGTATCACCTAACTTATCAAGAATAACACCGATCCTGCCATCGTTCATAATGGAATAATGGCTCTATGGATCGGAACAGGAAAACCTTACCATTTTGTTTGCTAATTGGCTACACGAAACAAACCTTCAGGGTGTCCAATGGTTGTGAGAAAGACTCGTCGGACGAACTGAAGTCGTCTGACGAGTTAATAACTTTGAACAGGGAACCAGAAACCAGGAACTATGAACTTTGAACCAAAAAAGCCGGCAGTCGCCGGCTTATTTCAGTTGCCCCGCCAGGGTTCGAACCTGGGCTCTTCTGATCCAGAATCAGACGTGTTGCCAATTACACCACGGGGCAATTAAGAATCACAAAATTAAACATTTTGATAATAAAACTGGATTTATTAGGAGAAGTAAAAGCTCGCACTAATTAATTAACCTAAGTTTCTGGTTTCTTGTTCCTGGTTTCTGGTTTCAGAATATAATTTGTTGGAAAATTATAAATTTTAGTGAAAAGTTCAGAGTTATTAATTAAGCAGTTGATTTATATCATTTTAACCAGCAACAAGTAACTAGCAACTAGCAACTTGTAACTATTCCTGCGGAGCTATTGTCCCTTCATGCTTCGAATAGCCCTTGTCGTTCATTACCGACATTCTTGGTTTTCCCCTGCCTTTCATCCTGGCACATCCAAATTCTCCGTACTTATTTATTGCTACAAATTTCTCACTTGGAAAAAAATCCGGATTTACCTTTTTGTATTTATCCACGATCATAATTAGTGCATCTTCACAGGCTTCCTGTGGTGTACGTCCTTCTTTCATTCGCATAACAATGTAAAAGGTTGCACATGATTTGATCACATCCTCACCTCTACCTGTGGCGCCTGCAGCTCCAACTTCATTATCTACATAAAGTCCTGCCCCGATAATCGGGGAATCACCAACACGCCCCGGAATTTTAAAACCTAAACCACTGGTGGTTGTAATACCGGCTACATCCCCATTTTGATCGATTGCCAGAACGTTTGTTGTTCCGTAGTGATGTTCGGTTTCAGGAAATCCTTCCCAGTACGATTCCAAATCTTCTTTATCTTTTAAATGTTCCGGAGGCCCCCAGTCGTCTCTGTCACTCAAACCTTCTTTCCATCGGAGCCATATCTTGCGGGCTTTTTCTGTCAATAAATTTTCTTCCCTGAATCCCCACTTCTTAGCAAAATCGAGGGCGCCCTGTCCGACCAGCATAACATGATCGGTTCGTTCCATGACGATCCGGGCAACTGAGGATGGAATTTTAATATTCTCAAGGCAAGCCACAGAACCGGCATTGTAGGTTTTACCATCCATGATGGATGCATCGAGCTGGACCACACCATGTTCGTTTGGTATTCCACCGTAACCGACGCTGGCATCTTCAGGGTCTATTTCGATAATATTGGCTGCTTTCTCGACAGCATCAATAGCAGAGCCTCCGTTTAACAGGATTTCCCACCCTGTCTCCATGGCGTTATGACCTGTTTGATTGGTATGACTGGTAACGATCATGGGTATTGTTACTTTTTTGGAAAACCCAAAGGTTGGAAAGGTTTTTATAAGCAAAGCGCCTGCTCCCAGACCGAGACTTCTATTAAAAAAAGATCTTCTTGAGATTTTTGTGGTCATATGATTTCCTCCTGTAATGATTGATTTTATTGATTTAAAATAAGTTATGTGTATATAATAAAACTTATCTTATAAAAGGCTAAGGCTAAGGTTTCTTAGCCTCTCCATGGGAGAGAGAAATTAGGTCAATTAGGTTAATTAAATTAATTTAATTCTTCTTTTTTTT
>DAOVQI010000065.1 GCA_030628785.1 Bacteroidota bacterium | reverse complement strand
TTCTTCTGCCTGTAACCCAAGTATATCTCCCACGAAGGTATGATACAGCTTTATCAGTGTTTCAAGATCTTCCTTATTGATGGATTCCTGTTTGATTTGGATCGAATTTATCATTCTAATCCCATCAAACAGATATGAAATCAGACTGGGGGTGTCCAGATCGTCATTTAAGGCATCGTAGCATCTTTTTTCCAGGGATTTGATGTCAAGTGTTGAATTTGATGAAGTTTGAATCTTATCGAGTGTATGTATCCCTGAAAACAATCTTTCCAATCCTTTTTCTGAAGCCTGGAGAGCCTTATTTGTGAAATCCAGTGGGCTGCGGTAATGAGCCTGCAGCATAAAGAACCGGATGGTCATTGGAGTATATGCTTTTTCAAGCAATTTATGCTTACCTGTAAAGAATTCATCCAGGGAAATGGAATTGCCCAGTGATTTACCCATCTTTTGGCCATTAAGTGTAATCAGGTTATTATGCATCCAGTATGTTACGGATTCCTTTCCCAAGGCTGCTTTTGATTGGGCTATTTCACATTCATGGTGTGGGAATAGCAGATCCATTCCACCACCGTGGATATCAAATTCTTCACCCAGGTATTTTGTGCTCATTACAGAGCATTCAAGGTGCCATCCCGGAAAGCCGGTACTCCATTTGGATGGCCATTTCATAATATGTTCAGGCTTTGCTTTTTTCCATAGAGCAAAATCATATGGGTTTTTCTTTTCTTCATGTCCTTCAAGCTCTCTTGTATAGGAAAGCAGATCTTCCAGAATCCTTCCTGAAAGTTTTCCATAATGATATTTACCGTTGTATTTTCCCAGATCAAAATAAACCGATCCATTCACTTCATAGGCAAACCCGTTTTCAATGATTTTACTTACAAATTCCTGCTGATCAATGATATGCCCTGAAGCCAAAGGTTCAATACTTGGTTCAAGCACATTAAGTTGACGCATATTACGGTGGTAGCTATTTATATAATACTGGACCACCTCCATCGGCTCCAGTTGTTCCATTCGTGCTTTCTTACCAACCTTGTCTTCTCCTTCGTCAGCATCCTGCTCCAAGTGCCCCACATCGGTAATATTTCTCACATAACGAATTTTATATCCCAGGTGTTTCAGATACCTGAAAAGCAGATCAAAGGTAATGGCCGGACGGGCATGACCTAAATGGGCTTCGCCGTAAGCTGTTGGACCGCAAACATATAAACCAACATGAGGGGGATTAATGGGAATAAACTTTTCCTTTTTCCTGGTTAAGGTATTGTATATATAAAATTGGTTGTGCATTTTATTGCTTTCGATTTGAGCGATTGGTGCAGGTAAAATTAGCAATAATTTCTTTGAAGTTAAATTTTTTCAGTTTACCTTAGCAGGCTCAAATTCAAATATTCCTTTCTATTAAGGGTGTTTGATTTATTAAGAAGAGGGGAGAGATTAGGCTCAACGAACCTCTAGCAACCTTTTCCACCAGGCGGAAAAAAGGTGCTAACACCTAATCCCGGTAAAACGGGAGATAATAACTTAAACACAAAATCAATGAACAGGTTATTCAAAAGACAAAAAACAACTTTTCCGGCAATTAATCCGGTGGGAGTTTCTTTCCATTTAATCTTCAGAGATTTTACAATGCCCTTCATGCCTATGTGCATGCGTTAGACTTCGAACAAATCTTGTTTGAAGGCCTGTCTAATTCGTTCTTAAGACCATACCGGTCAGTTTCTCCCTTACTTTTTATTTATTGTTCAACCTGATATAAAGATATTTTATATGGATAATATTACAAATATTTACCAGGCAATTCAAAACAGGGTTCTGGTCCTTGATGGAGCCATGGGGACAATGATCCAGGCCTGTGATTTAGAAGAAAAGGATTTCCGGGGGGAGCGTTTTGAAAATTTCCCTTTTGAATTAAAAGGAAACAATGATATCCTTTCGGTTACACAGCCTGAAATAATCAGGGATATTCACAGACAATTTCTGGAAGCAGGGGCAGACATTATTGAGACCAATACCTTTAATGCAAACCGGATTTCGATGGCCGATTATAAAACGGAAGAATTGGTTTATGAAATAAACCTCACTGCTTCCAGGATTGCCAGGGAAATTGCTGATGAATTTTCAAAAAAAACGCCTCAAAAACCCAGATTTGTTGCCGGGTCGATAGGCCCAACCAATAAAACAGTTTCCATTTCACCCGATGTTGATGATCCCGGATTCAGATTGGTCAATTTTGATGACCTGGCTGCTGCCTATCGGGAACAAATTGCAGGCTTAATCGATGGAGGTGTTGACCTATTGCTTGTGGAAACCATTTTCGATACTCTGAATGCAAAAGCAGCTCTCTTCGCCATCAAACATTTGCTCAGCGATAAGAAAAAGGAAGTTCCCGTTATGGTTTCGGGAACTATAAACGACTTAAGCGGACGAACACTTTCAGGACAAACTGTTGAATCCTTTCTTAATTCCCTTTCCCATATGAAATTGTTTAGTATTGGATTAAACTGTTCGTTTGGAGCAAAGGAGCTTCGTCCATTCATCGAGGAGCTTTCTGAAAAAGCACCTTTTCCGGTAAGTATTTATCCAAATGCCGGCCTGCCAAACCAGTTCGGAGAATACGAAGAAACACCGGATGAAATGGCCGGGTATATCAAAGATTTCCTCGATAACAAATTCGTAAATATTGTTGGAGGATGTTGTGGTACAACACCTGAACATATTAAGCGGTTCGTAAAGCTCGCTGAAAAAGCAGAAAGAAGATCACCACCCGATCTGAAACAGACATTAAATTTAAGCGGACTAGAACCGTTAACCGTTTTTCCCGGAAGCAACTTCATTAATATCGGTGAACGGACCAATGTGTCAGGCTCAAGGAAATTTGCCGGGCTGATCCGTGAGGAAAAATACGAAGAAGCGCTTTCCGTGGCAAGGCAGCAAGTAGAGGGAGGAGCACAGATACTCGATGTTAATATGGACGATGCGATGCTGGATTCTGAAAAAGCCATGACCCGGTTTTTAAATTTTCTTGCTTCCGATCCTGAAATTGCCAGAATTCCTGTTATGATCGATTCATCCAAATGGTCAGTAATTGAAGCCGGTTTGAAGTGTGTTCAGGGAAAATCTGTCGTAAATTCCATTAGTCTGAAAGAAGGTGAAGAAGTTTTTAAAAAGCAAGCCAATCTTATTAAAGAATATGGTGCTGCCACGGTGGTTATGGCCTTTGACGAACAAGGCCAGGCAGTAACATTTGAAAGGAAAACAGAGATTTGCAACCGGGCATACAAAATTCTCACTTCATCACTCGATTTCCCTGCTCATGACATCATTTTTGACCCGAACATCTTAACCATAGCTACCGGTATTGAAGAACACGATAATTTCGCCGTCGATTTTATAAGGGCTACAAAATGGATTAAAAAAAATCTGCCTCATGTCCATGTTAGCGGAGGAATCAGCAACCTGTCTTTTTCATTCAGGGGAAACAATCTTATCCGGGAAGCCATGCATTCAGCTTTTTTGTATCATGCTATAAATGCAGGCCTCGATATGGGTATAGTTAACGCGGGTATGCTTATGGTATACGATGAAATACCAAAAGATCTTTTAGAACGGGTTGAAGATGTTATCCTGAACCGAAGGCAGGATGCTACTGAAAGACTTGTTTCCTTTGCACAGAAACCGGTAAATAAAGAGATCATCATAACCCAAAAATCTGAGTGGAGAAAATATCCGGTTAACGATCGATTAACTCATTCTTTAATTAAAGGAATAACAGATTACATTGAAAAGGACGTTCTTGAGGCTAGAAAATCTTTTCAAAAATCCATCGATATAATTGATGGCCCTCTCATGAAGGGAATGAACATAGTGGGTGATTTGTTTGGCTCCGGAAAAATGTTCCTGCCCCAGGTAATTAAGAGTGCGAGGGTAATGAAAAAGGCTGTGGCAGTCCTTATGCCATACATCCAGGCAGAAACTGATCCTGGTAAAACGGCGAATTCAGCAGGTAAAATCCTGTTGGCAACTGTAAAAGGAGATGTTCATGATATCGGCAAGAACATCGTCGGAATTGTTCTTGGATGTAATAATTATGAAGTTGTCGATCTGGGGGTTATGGTGCCTTCAGAGAAAATTATCAGCATTGCAAAGGAAGAAGATGTCAGCATCATTGGACTAAGCGGACTGATCACTCCTTCATTGGAGGAGATGGTACATATTGCAAAGGAAATGGAACGGGAAGGACTCGATATCCCTTTACTAATAGGAGGCGCCACAACGTCCGTATTACATACTGCTGTAAAAATACATCCCGCTTATACTAATGGGGTCATTTATATCAAAGACGCCTCGATGAGCGTAAAAGTCGTATCCGACTTACTGTCAGCAAACCATAAAGAAAAATACCTGAATGAAACCGGAGATAAATACCGTAAACTAAGGGAAATGAATGCGGGTATTAAACGGAATTATATTCCTATTGAAGAAGCCCGTAAAAACAAACCTGATTACAAATGGCAAAACTATACTCCACCAAAGCCTGATTTGACTGGTATTAAAAAATTCAGGAATTATAGTCTGGAAGAGATCAGGGATTATATCGACTGGACATATTTCTTTCATGTATGGGAACTGAAAGGACGGTTTCCGGATATCCTGGATCACCCTGAAAAAGGGAAAGAAGCCAGGAAACTATACAAAGATGCCCAACAACACCTTGATCGTTTGATCAAAGATAAGGTTCTGCAGGCCAATATGGTTTTAGGTTTGTTCCCTGCTAATTCAACCGGTGATGATATCACCGTATACCACGATGAATCGAAGCAAAAAATATTGACAAAACTTAACCTGTTACGGCAGCAAACTGAAAAAACATCATCAGGTTATAACCTTTCCTTATCCGGTTTTATTGCTCCGGAGGAATCAGGAAAGAACGATTACATTGGCTTGTTTGCTGCTACAGCCGGTATTGGCCTGGAGACATATATTCAGGAGTTCGAAATAAACCATGATGATTATTCAGCCATCATGGTAAAAGCCCTTGCCGACCGTCTGGTGGAGGCATTTATTGAGCGAATTCATGAACGAATAAGAAAAGAATTCTGGGGATATGCCAAAAAGGAAAACCTGTCAAAACGAGATCTTTTTCAAACCAGGTATCAGGGAATCCGGTCTGCTTATGGTTATCCTGCTTGCCCTGACCATTTTGAAAAACAGAAAGTATTTAACCTGCTTGATGCTGAAAAGACAATGGGTATTACTTTAACTGAAAACTTTTCCATGTTTCCGGCTGCTTCTGTATGTGGACTGATTTTTTCGCATCCCGAATCACATTTTTTCGAAATTGGAAAAGTCAGAAAAGACCAGGTTGAAGATTATGCCCTAAGAAAAGGAATATATGTTGAAGAAGCTGAAAAGTGGCTGGCTGCAGTTTTGCACTATAAGTGAAATTTGTAATCAACCAGTATGGTTTGTGGAAAAAGGGAATGTAATAAAATGTTAAATGTTATTTGTACAAAACCAATTGATTTTAGTTCAATTTAAACGATTACAAAAAAAACAGAAGAGCTTCGAAGATTTGCATGTCCGCCGAAATCCTGTGAAGGTGGGAAGTGCCGGAAATCATGCAGAAATATTGAAAGACATAGAAACTTATAACCGATAACAAATAACTTATAACTAATAACATATAACTAATAACATATAACTTATGTAAAACATTATGGGAGAAAAAGTAATCGACATACTCAGGCATTCAAATAAAACACTTTGCTCATTTGAGCTATTACCACCCCTCAGGGGTGATGATATCGAATCGATATACGCGACACTGGATCCATTAATAGAATTTAAGCCACCGTATATTAACATTACCTATCATCAGGAAGAAATAGTTTACAAGGAAGTTCAATCCAATCTGCTGGAAAGACGCAGCATTTGGAAGCGACCGGGAACAGTGGCAATATCGGCAGCAATAAAATACAGATATAACATAACTGTAGTTCCGCATCTTATCTGTGGAGGATTTACCAGGGAAGAAACCGAAAATGCCCTGATTGATCTGCATTTTCTTGGAATAAATAATATTCTGGCCGTGCGGGGTGATCCGGATATTGAATCAAAAATTTTTAAACCTGAAAAAGGGGGACATAAATATACTCTGGATCTGATAAACCAAATCGGCAACATGAACAAGGGTATCTACCTGGATGATGATCTGGAATATGCCAAGCCAACTAACTTTTCTTTTGGTGTGGCGGGATATCCTGAAAAGCATCCGGAATCACCAAACATGAAATCCGACCTGCATTTTCTAAAAAAGAAAGTTGAGGCCGGCGCAGATTTTATAGTGACCCAATTGTTTTTCGATAATTCAAAATTCTTCAGGTTTGTTGAGCTTTGCCGCAATGAAGGCATTGATGTACCCATAATTCCCGGAATAAAGCCTATTACAATATTCGAACATTTACAATACTTACCTAAAACATTTAATATCGATCTGCCGGAAGAATTGGTCCGTAAAATTTTGAAATGTAAATCGAAAGAAAAAATCAGGCAGGTGGGAATTGACTGGGCAATAGAACAATCCAGGGAACTGGTTCGTTCCGCAGTACCGGTGGTTCATTACTATACCATGGGGCGGTCGGATAATATCAGGAAAATTGTTGAAGCGGTATTTTAATGAAGAAGTGAATGGTGAAAAGTGAATGGTGAGAGGTGTGAAATTGTGAGTTAGTGGGTTAGTAAGTTAGTGAGTTAGTAAGTGGGTTAGGGTTTAGAGCCGATTAAAATTGACGAATAACTAACATTCGATTTACGATTTAAGAAGTGAGTTTTAACAAGAAACCAGTTTAGTAGAGCCTAATTGTATTCGGCTGTAACAACATAATTGAGTAGTAGTTTGTCACTGCCCGACTGCATCGTTCAGGCGGGTGTCTTTTGACGGAATTCGTCCACCTACTGACAGATGGCAGAAATGAGTCCTCAGGGCAATTACCCCGGAGGGGTAACATTATTGTAGAAAATAAAGCAAACAAAGAAAAAGCGCCGGAACTGCCGGTTTTGATTAGTGTTACAACCGTTTCATCCGGCGCAAGTAGCCGGTAGCTTTTTCGGAGTAAAGGATAAACGTTTGGCGAACTAACGAAGTGATCTCATGAACGAAGTGAATAACCCAAACCTCACGAGCGGGATTGTGATTGTGGCTTGTGGGAGCGAGTAACGAATGATGAAGTATGAATTTCGGATTGATAAGGAGACTGGGAGGTAAGGTGACGGGGAGACTGTGAGAAAAGGGACATAGAAACAAATTGCTAAAGGTCTTCCAGTATTCTGATAGTAGACTTATACCCTATTTCAAACATTTCCAAAATATCATTGGGTGAATATCCGTCGCCGTAGAATGCTCCAACAATTGCCCCGGCGCTAACTCCTGAAATAATTTCGGGTTTCATATTTTTTTCTTCAAGCGCTTTTAAAACGCCCAAATGAGCGAAGCCCCTTGCGCCTCCGCCACTTAAAACTAACCCTATTTTGTATTTTTTTAATTGACCGGATAATTTTCCCATAAGTTTAATATATTTAACGATTCTTAACGGGTAGCATAACGCTGAAAACTTTTTACAAGAATATAGCTTTGCAAAGTAAGAACATAGTTTCACAAATTAAAAAAAACCTTAATTTTCAGGTTTCATAAATAATTAGTCCACAGTCGGCCCGCCTGGGCGGGGCGATTTCATGATCCGCCAGCTGGCGGAGAGTAAATTCCGATACATAAATAAAGATGGTTACAAGAAAAAAAACAAAAAAAGCCAGGATAAAAGCAATCAACAAGAAAAAACTAGGTGATAAATTACAGGGAGTATTTACAAACAATCCCGGACTTTCACTTAATTACAAACAATTGGCTAAAAGGCTGGAAATTAAAGACACCGCTACCCGAAGATTAATCAATGATTTGTTGGTTGAGTTGGAGGAAACCGGATTCCTGACTGAAATTCATACAGGCAAGTATAAGTTAAAATCTAAAGGAGGATTTATCACAGGTATTGTTGATTTGACCCCAAACGGCTCCGCATATATCCTTTCTAACCAATTCCCTGAAAAGGTTTTTGTTGCCCAGGCGAACTTAAACCATGCACTACAGGGCGATAACGTAAAGGTTTATCTGTATGCGAAACGCAAGAGCCGAAGGCTGGAAGGCGAAGTCGTAGAAATCCTTGAAAGAAGCAAAAAAACCTTTGTAGGTATCGTTGAGATTTCGGCACATTTTGCTTTTCTGATACCCATCAATAAGCAAATGCCATACGATATTTTCATTCCCCTGAATAAACTGAACAATGCCCGGAACGGTCAAAAGGTGATTGCAAAAATAACTGACTGGCCAATAAACGTTAAAAATCCAATTGGTGAAATTATCGAGGTACTTGGGAGTCCGGGAGATAATGAAGTTGAAATGCATGCAATACTGGCAGAGTTTGAATTACCTTACCGGTTTCCTGAAAAGGTTCTGGAAGCGGCAGACAAAATTGTCGATACCATAACCAAGGCTGATATCGCCGGGAGGAGAGACTTCAGGAAAGTAACAACGTTTACCATCGATCCGGAGGATGCTAAAGACTTCGATGATGCACTCTCTATAAGGAGCCTGAAATCAGGTAACTGGGAAGTGGGAGTTCATATCGCCGATGTAACCTATTATATTCATGAAAATTCACTCCTGGATAAAGAAGCGCGCAAAAGGGCAACTTCTGTATACTTAGTCGACCGTGTGGTGCCGATGCTGCCTGAGGCTCTTTCAAATGATACTTGTTCGTTACGACCTCATGAGGAAAAATTGTGTTATTCAGTTGTATTTGAACTGGATAATCAGGCAAATGTTTTGACTAATTGGTTTGGCCGGACCATAATTTGCTCTGACAAACGGTTTACTTATGAGGAAGCTCAAAACATTATTGAAACAGGCAAGGGTGAGCTGAAGGAGGAAATATTGCAACTGAATCAGTTGGCTCAAATACTCAGACAACGAAGATTAAAAAATGGTTCTCTCGATATCGAGAGGATTGAAGTAAAATTCGACATCGACGAAAAAGGAACGCCTTTGGGTGTGTTTTTTAAGGAAAACAAACCATCGAATCAGTTAATTGAAGAATTCATGCTACTGGCAAACCAAAAAGTGGCTGAGTTTATCGGGAAGAAAACCGGGAAAAAACCAAGAATCTTTGTTTACAGGGTCCATGACAAGCCGAACCAGGAAAAATTGCAATCTTTCATTTATATTATCAAAAAATTTGGCCACAGGATTGATACATCCACCCATAAAAAATTATCAGATTCATTAAATAAGCTACTCAAAAATGTTCAGGGCAAGAGGGAACAAAATCTTGTTGAAACACTTGCGCTTCGTTCCATGGCAAAAGCTAAATATTCCATCAAAAACATAGGACATTATGGCCTGGCTTTCCCCCTCTATACCCATTTTACATCACCGATCCGCCGTTACCCTGATATGATGGTTCACCGGTTGCTTGACGCCTATTTACAAAAAGAACCATCGAAAAGTGAGAAAAGATATTCAACACTTTGCAAACATTCATCCGAAATGGAGGTCCGCGCAACTGAAGCTGAACGAGCTTCCATTAAATATAAGCAGGTTGAATTCCTTATTGACAAAATAGGGAAACAATTTGATGGTATTATTTCAGGTGTTGTTGAGTGGGGGTTATATGTTGAAATCAGTGAGAACAAATGTGAAGGGCTTATCCCGATCAGGGATCTGAACGATGATTTTTACGAATTCGACGAAGATAACTTTTGCATTACCGGACGCCATACACATAAAAGGTACCAGTTAGGTGATCCGGTAAAGGTAGAAATTACCAGAGCCAATTTACCTAAAAAGCAACTGGATTTGATGTTGGTTGAATATTAAATAATTTGCCTTGCCTGATTGTGGAAAAAATTTACTGTTTTTCTATTCCGGTCCATGAAGAGATTCCTCACTAATGAAATATGGTAGTTGGACCGGTTTTCTTTACTAAATAATTTTTCTACAATAATAGAACACCTCTGGTGTTCTGATGAATATTTGGTACTTGTCCGATGTATAATGCTGGAATGGTTATGGCTAAACGGTAGATACCGGAGGGTCGATCAATGTCAGGTGGAAATCTGAATACTGCTTCTCCTGGTTCCATGGGAGCAGGGAGTCATCTAATAGAAATATATAAGAACCTCGGAGAGGTTCCATTATTGTAGATAATACAGTTTGTTTACAACCTCGCCGAAACTGTCATAGCCAATCTGGAGTCTGCCACCACTTTCGGCGCAATTCACCTGCAGCTAAAAATAACCACCGGGATAAATAAATTATAGCTCATTCTTTTGTAAGTTCCACAATCAGATCGATGACTTTTTGAATTTCACTATCCGGTATTTTACCGTAGTAAATTGCCCTGCATACTCTGTTTTTGTCAACTATAATCACATTATAGCTGTCTTCCGCAAGGCCCCATTGATTTCGCAATACGGCGTCGTAATCAAACAGGATGGTTGTATCATACTTTTTAGCCTTTTTTCCTGCAATCCAGCGGATCAACCTGTTGGGTTTCCATGTTGAAGCGCAATCGACTATTCCAAATCCTTTGAATAGATCTCTTGGTATAATTTTATCAACATCGACAGCCTTGTCGATGGCATCGTTAAAAGGATCGTTCAGGTCCGACTCGTCGGGATCCACATAATTGATCTGAAGGACTTTCCCTTTCCAGGAATCCATGGTAAAGTCCTTTTTTTTTGCATCAGCAAATTTCCATGGAGAAGCTTTCATTCCTACCTCAAGTTTTCCCTTCTGGGCATAAAGGGCCATACCGGCCATAACAAAAAATAAGACAAGTGCTTTTTTCATAATCAAAGAATTTTTTAATAATTGTTTTTGTTACGATACTATATTGGTTTACGTAAAGATAAGAATATAGCTTCGCGAATTTATTAAAAAATAAATTTTATTAAGAGCGGTGTCTTAAATTACTTTGATTGTAAATCAAGGTCTCATACGTTAAAGCTTCAAC
>DAOVQI010000105.1 GCA_030628785.1 Bacteroidota bacterium | reverse complement strand
GGGTTTTTGAAAAAGTTACTTCTGGATTAGAAAATATGTTTGATATTTGTTATTTTTTTTTTGTATATTTATTAACAAGATTTGGAATTGCTAACCTGTTTTCCCTCTTCCTGTGATCCTAACCAATACTACATTCGGGAAAACATAAAATTACCTCAAATATGAAAAAAAACGTTGGTATCTGGCTTGACAATGAAAAAGCCTACATCATTACTTTAGTTAACGGTAGTGAACAAATTGAAAAGATTGAGTCGAATGTTGAAAGCAGAGTAAGGTACAATGGCGAAAAAAAAGCATATTCACGGTTAGGAGGTATGTTTATTAACCCACAAAAGAAAAAAACCAAACGAAAGAAACACCAATTAAAAGATTATTTCGATAATATTTTACAGAAAACCAGGGATGCAAACGAAATATATATTTTCGGACCGGCAGATGCAAAAAACAATTTGAAAAAAACCTTCCAGAAAGAAAAAAACCTGAAAGAAAAAGTGAAAAAAGTGGAATCATCTGATAAATTAACCCAAAATCAAATGGTTGCAAGGGTAAAGAAGGTGTTTGAGGTAGCTTGAGGGACGCTAATGGTATGGGTTTTTGATTCTGTGTTGCTTGTTCGGGGTTTGGTGGTTCAAAGTCACTGTCATTTGCTTGTCGCTGCCCGTCCGAATGGATGAAGCCGTTCATCCGGGCGGGCGCTCCTCGCGTAATTAGCTCGCTGCGCTCGCGTCATTCACTCACTTCGTTCGTGTCATTCAGTGGTCATTTACTCGCTATGTTATTCGCTACCCACATGCAGGCGCACAATCCCGCTCATGAGGTTTTCGCTCTCAAGTTCGCTCAAACGTTCGTTCGTGTAATTTGCTCATCCGCCGGCTGGCGGATTCGCGTCATTTGCTTCGCCCGCCTGAATTATTCGGGCAGGCTGGCGCTCAGCGTAATTAGGTGGATATTAGGTTGTTTTACTTTTGCCTTTTTACTTGATCTGTCATTTGGTGGGGAACTGCTTACTAAATACTGCATACTGTCCACGACTTTATTTCTATCTATTTTTATATATTTCCATTTTCACCCAGTCTAAGCTCTCCGCTCTTTGCCCCGTGCCCCAAGCCCTATGCTCTTTTCCTCCTTCATCATTCATATTTCCCCATACTCCGCTTTTTTTTAAACTCTGCCAGGTCTCCCTTCCCAGCTAGCCTGCCCGCAGACCCTGGCAGGTTTTACCTTTTACTGTCCCTGATAGCCTGCCCGCAGACTCTGGCAGGTCTCTTCCCAGCCGAACACAATTCGGCTCTACATCTTGCTCCAATCTCTCTGTGCAATCTGCGTACTGCCTACTGTCGACTGGCGACTTATTCCTGCTTTCTGCTCCTGCCACTTGACTATTCTTCAACAATAGCATCATACAAAACCTGCAGAATTGACGTCCGGATATTCAGATCATTGATCTTTTGATTCTCCCTGGTAGGATAGACCCTGTTGGAAAAAAACACATACAACAATTCTTTCTCCGGATCAACCCAGGTGAATGTGCCGGTAAAACCAGAATGCCCAAAGCTGCTTGAGCTGGCACTTATGGTCGGGTAAGTTTCTTCAGGATTTAGTTTTTGATTTTCTAATAGAGGTTTATCAAACCCCAGTCCTCTTCGATTTTTATTGTCAGCAAATTGATAACGTGTGAATTCTTTCAGAGTTTCTTCAGATATAAATCTTTTACCACCATAGACTCCCATGTTGAGATACATTTGCATCAGTTTGGCCAGATCGTTTGCAGCACCAAACAAACCGGCATTACCTGATATACCGCCCATCATGGCTGCTGCTTCATCGTGAACATATCCATGAATCTGTTCCATCCGGAAAAAATCATCATACTCCGTAGGGATAATTCGCGCTAATGGAAAATGATTTGCCGGATTATATGTCAGCGTGAAGGCACCTAAAGGACGATAAAAATTTTTCTTCAGATAGGTTTCATAACGTATCCCGGTAAGGTTTTCAATGATCTTTGGATACAAAATAAAGCTTAACCCGGAATAAGTATAATCATTATTCTCCCTTATTGGAGATTTCCTGATCGCCCGGTAAATCTTGTTTATATAATTCTTATGTAAATAAAGTTTATTGTTTACTTTAACCGGAAAAAGCAGGCTTGAATCCCTCTTTAATGTGTGCCATTTGAATTTACCATTTTTTCTGATCGTGTTTTTCCAATAACTTATGTAGGGAATCAGAGAGGCCTGATGAGCTAAAACATCCTGCACTACGATTTCTGATTTATTGGATCTTTTAAAATCAGGCCAGTAATAGATGAATTTTTCGTTAAGATCAAATTTTTCGTTGTCGTACAATTTCATCAAGGCGGGTAGGGGACCTGTAATTTTTGTAACCGATGCAAAATCGTACAGATCTGTTTTTTTCACGGGAATAAGGTTGTCATAGGTATGAAAGCCATAACATTTATGAAATATAATTGCTCCTTTATGTGCTGCCAAAACCTGGCAACCAGGGAAGGCTTTTTCACGGATCCCCGTCAAAGCAATCGAGTCAATCTTTTTATCCAATACCTTTGAGTTCATCCCTGCTGCTTCAGGAAGGGTATACCTGAGCCGGATTCCACCCGAAGTTTTAATTCCATCGTTTAATTTGAAATATTCATTGACGTTTACCGGCAATTTCCCGGTGGCGCCAATCCCGCCAAATATCACTTGTGCTGCAAGTTCCTGAAAAAGGCTGCCATCCTGGTATGTTAATATTAATCCTTTTGCTGTTTCAATACCTTTGAATTTATCCAGTGAATATGCATTTCCAAAAACCACCACAAGGGTTTGATTGGATTGAATTATTTGCTTGAGAAACTGTTTCATTTTCTTTGTAACTCCAAAATCTTTATATGGTATTTGGTTGAGATCACTGATCCCAACAACCAACAGGTCGAATGATTGAAGGTTTACAAACAACTCGTTTGTAGCTGAGGTATCCATGTCTTCGGTCCAGTTAAAATGTTCCATCCTTGTATATTTTTCCAACGTGGATTGGAACGGTGTAAGCACAGAAGAACCCAGCATTAGAGTCGCAATATTCACCTGATCCAGATTCTTCAGGGGTACCAGATCTTCATTATTCCTTAAGACGGTCAGGGAGGCTTCTATAAGTTTACGGTTCAGTAATTTCGAAGAAACAGGATTCAGATCAGCTATCAGATTTTCGGTGTTTATTTTTTTGAAATTATTCAATCCGGCCCGGTATTTCATTGACAGGACCTTACGGCAACGGTTATCAATTTCTTCCTGAGATATCACCTCTTCCTTTATGTCCTTTTTTATCTCCATAATAGCCTGGGGTACATTTTTGGTAAATTCAAGGATATCATTTCCTGCCAATATTGCCCTGGCAAGAATACCATTATCCTGCAGTCCCTTCATATACATTGCAGCTTTGGAGGTTACATTACGTTTATCTTCACCAAATGAGCGGTAATTGATTACCGGATTCTTTGAATTATTGTTGATATCCACTACATGGGCAAGATTAATGTGAACTCCCAGTCTTTTGCATTGATTTGCGACGGCACATCCCATAGTATATATAAGTGAATCATTTGTAATTGCCCCGAGACTCATTTGGTATGGAAATTTCATAATGTTGTTAAGCCTCATGCCCGATCCCCACTCCCCATCCATTGCAATCAGAAGGGGAACTTTAGATTGGGATTGATAAAAATTTGTAAGTGTAGCTTGATTTAAAGGGTCACCCTGAAAGAAAATCAAACCTCCAATTTTGTATTTCCTGACCAGGTCGGTTATCTCCACCTCATGAACAATGTCTTTATTTGAATAAGCAGCCACAAAAATAAGCTGGGCAATTCGTTCATCAGGAGAAAAAGTGTTAAATACCGAATCAACCCATTCTTTTCCATAATTCAAAAATTGCGGTGGAACCTTTTCCTGGATGTCTTTCGAAAAGGCTGAAATATGAAAAAACAAAGAAATTAAAAAGGAAATTTGGATATAGAACTGTGTGTATGTTCCTGATTTCATAACAATTGCCTTAAAATATTTTACTAATAATACAACTCCGATAGAGTTGAGGGATTTCTATTAATTGGTTTTCTTCTACAATAATCGAACACCGATGGTGTTCTTTTTTAAATAATTTCGTTTACTTCCACTCCAAATCTTTAATTCCCAATAACCCAATTGGGACTTGGTTTTTGGGATTTATTTAGAAATTAGGTCAATTAGGTTAATTAGATTAATTTAATTCTTCTTTATTTTCTTTTTTTACTCCAAATTCCGGATCAATTTTTACGAATATCAGAACAATAAAACCGGGAATAGTACAGATCATTACCCAGATAAAGAAATTTTGGTAACCAATTATTTCCTGCAACCATCCGCTAATCATGCCAGGGATCATCATTCCAAGTGCCATAAATCCCGTGGTGATTGCAAAATGGGCTGTTTTATGCTTTCCTTCCGAAACATATATCATATATAGCATGAATGCTGTAAACCCGAAGCCATACCCAAATTGTTCGGTAGCTACTGCGATATTGATCAACAATAACGATTCAGGCTGTAAATAAGAAAGGACCACATATACAAAATTAGGAAGGTTCATAGCTATTATCATCCACCATATCCAGTATTTCAGTCCGTTACGTGCGGCCAGGAACCCGCCCAGCAGCCCTCCTATGGTCAGAGCAAGCATTCCAACTGTTCCATATACAAGACCAAGATCTCCGGTTGTCAGTCCTAAACCATCGAACTCACGGGCATCCAGCAGAAATGGGGAAGCAAGCTTCACCAACTGGGATTCCCCTAATCTGTATAGTAGCAGAAAGGCTAATATTACTCCGATTTCCTTTTTTTTGAAGAACGAAACAAATGTGGTTAAATATTCCCTGAAAAAGCTGGCTCTGTTGTCTCGCCCTTCTAACGCGGAAATATCGGATTTCGGATGTGGTAAAATGAATTTGTGGTAGATGAAGAACAAGATAAACAAAACAGCAAGAATAGTAAAAGTTATGGCCCATGCAAGAGGAATATTACCAGACCGTACTTTGAAGGAAGCTGAAGAGACTTTTTCCAGTTTGGGGTCTAATTGTATAATAAAATATGCCGGCACATTCCAATTCGTATCATTAAACACAAATCTGTTGCCTTCAATCAATGATATACTTTTATCACCCTTCTCTCTTCCAAAGTTTACAATTATTTCCCGGCCTTTTTCGGGTGGTCGGAAAAGATGAAAATAGGAAAAACCGATGTTCCCGGGAAAAACATCGGTTACCAGGTCTTTGTCAGGCGAGAAATGATTTTTTAAAAAGTTTTCCAGATTGTTTGAGATATGTTTCTTCCACCATGAAGTTTTTCTTTCGATATCTGTTTCTTTTGTTTTATCATCAGAGTAAAAGCCATGATTGATATTCCATTGTTTTACATGAAAAATTAATGAATCGGCATACTTCTTTTCTATAACTGATGTAGCAATATTCAATGTTTGGTTTTCGGGAACTATCCTTTGCTCTCCTTGTTGAATATCAATAATAACTGAATCGGGGGAGAAGATATGGACTGCTGAAATATCCGGCTTTGAATAAACTTTAATATCAACCGGAGGAAGTCCGGTTGAGGTCTCGAAATGGCCGGCCAGGATAACCAACAGTCCCTGGCCAGTAAGCATAGCAAAACGATAAAATGTACTGCGTATCCCAACAAAAAATGCCTGTTCATGTTTTGTCAGGCCCAGCATGTAAAAACCATCTGCGGCAATATCATGTGTAGCAGAACTGAATGCCAGCAACCAGAAGAATGCTAATGTATATCTGAAAAAATTTGGAGCAGGAATAGTAAATGCAACTCCTGCAAGTCCGGCTCCTACTATTAGCTGCATGATCACAATCCAGTATCTTTTGGTCTTTAATATATCAATTACCGGGCTCCAGAGAGGTTTTATCACCCATGGTAAATAAAGCCAGCTTGTGTATAATGCAATATCTGCATTTGAAATACCCAGCCGTTTATACATGATGACAGAGACGGTCATTACTATGATATAGGGAATGCCTTCAGCAAAATATAGTGAAGGGACCCAGGCCCATGGATTTCTTTTTTCTTTTTTGGTCATATTCTTTTAATAATGGCTTTAGTTTAATTAAGCGTTGTAATTCTAATTTTGTGGAATTTAGTGATTTAGCGATTTAGTGGCGTATTTTTTCTTTGCCACAAAAACACAAAAGCACAAAATCATCACTAAAATCAACGTTATTTTAAACTAAAGCCTTTAATAATATTTAACAATCTGAGCACCTTTGAAGTAATGTAGCAGAATATCTTCGAAACGGTATCCTTTATCACCCATTACAGCGGCGCCGATTTGGCAAAGCCCAACTCCATGTCCCCACCCTGCACCAGTGAGAATAAATTTTTGTGGAATGCCATTGGCTACATTTTTTCTATCAACTACAAAAGCAGAACTATAAAGATGAGTGGTAGAGAGGATCTTACGTATCTCAAGTTCCTTTCCCAGGGTGAATATTTTTTTTGTTCCAACGATTTTAAGTTTTATGATCCTTCCTGAAACACCCCTGGCTAGCGGAACAAGATCAACTATTTTACCAAAATCCGTTCCTGATTTGTTTCTGATTATTTCAGCTATTTCCTTCTGGGTATATTCGATTTTCCACCTGTAGAAATCAGATGTTTTCTGGTCGTAATCCAGTAAAACCTGTGTGAGGATTCTTTTATCGGCTGTGTTACAAAACGCAGGAGGAGAAGTCCTGATCCATTGGTCGGCGGCTTTTTCTTTGGTCAGATCAAGATCATAGTTCTTTATCTCGGATTTATAGTCAACGACTTTGGTAAGGTAAGGGTGTTTTACAGGCTCCCATACATTTTCAAAGGTTTCACTAATACCTCCGCATGATTTTGAGAAACGTGTATCGCAAATCTTTTTGTTGTAAGTCAGCACTAATCCATGTGTTTGTGTAATTGCATTATGAACAGTTTTGGTATGTGCTTTTGTTATTCCCTGGTACCTTTGGCAATGGTCGTCAGCACAAACATGAAAAAGTGTGTGATCTTCCCTGTCGTACCACTTTATCAGTTCCTCATCAGTCCTGGTTTCAGATTGATACTTAGTTGATGAACTCTTTAACTCTTTGCTTTTTTCTATTTGTGCCATTAGCCAGCTCCTTGAAATAACAGAATGGGCTTTAAGCAATTCCATCGAACTAGTTGCTCTCATTTCAGAAGAAATCACACTCAACAGATAATGTTCGACAGGCAGAATATTTATGGCTATTATTTTATCGTTATTTGTGACTAGTTTCAATGAGCCCTGAAACCGTTGGTCTTCTTTCCGTTCCCAATGAAATGAGATGCCTATCGTAACATTCTTTAGTATGAAATATGAGTTATTGAAATCAATTGGAGAAAATGTAATTTCTCCGTTTACCGGATATACCTGATCGCCACCCGTAAGATCAATGGTTCCGGATTCACATATTGCATTATAAAAACCCTTAAAATCCTTTTTATATCCTGTGGCAGAATAGCTGCCATGGAGCTTAAAAGAGATTTTCCCCCCACCCATAATTCCTATATGGACAATTGGTTCTTTCATTATAGTTATATGATTCTTTTCTGGACGGCTGTTTTCAGGTCTTTAAAATACCTGTCAGAAACGGAAATCTGCCTGAAAATATCAATAATATTTTCTTTAGTAATTTTATTAAAATCTTTTTCCTGTGGAATAATAAAAACTCCACCCATATCAACAGCAGCAGGACTAATCAATATGTTTTTAGTTCCTTTATTAAAGTATTGTGATGGTCGGTGTTTGCTACGTGGGAAAAGGATAATTCTCCACCTTTCATCATGGAAAGAAGCCAGTATATTTAACAAAGGCTCCTGACCGGAAGGAGCCTTTGTTTCAAGCTCAGCATAAATTAAATTAAATGTTTTCAGCAAGCTTGATTTATTATTTGACTCAAGGGAAACAAATTTTCTCAGGTAATCTTTTATTCCGTAAACAGATATTGTTTCGTTGATAAACCATGCTTTACCAGCTTTCTGCTTTAAATTTTCATATTCGTTCTCGACAGGCATAAAGAATTTATTTCCTGCCTGAAAATGAAAGTGATCCGGAGCTGATGCGCCACACTCAGGGCCATTATAGAAAACAGTTAAGGCATCCAGTTCTTTACTTATATCTAGCATTGCCTCAAAATTTCCTTTTATCTCCTGTTGTATATGATTGAGTTTTGGTATTGTAAAGTGTTCTCTGAAAATGGGATATGGATTACATAGTATTAAGTAATCCTTGCCAAATGCCAATTTTTGTTGTACTTCAGGTAAATTTTCTATACATAAAAAACATTTTCTTGCCTGAATAGATCGTTTGTCGACTTTAGCCGATGATGAGATAATTCTGCCTGGATTAAATTGGATCTCAATTTTAAAGTCATGAAAGGTGAAAGTCCTGACCTTAACCTGGCTTAGCTGTTCGTAGTTATTTCTTAATAATTCCCAGGTTTTTTTTTGACCAGTTAATAAAGTTTTTACTTTCGTGGACAAGAAATTATTTTTCATACAATCTATGTATCGGAAGTTCAAAATTATTCATTGATATATACCGAGTTATATCATTTTAATAATCATTCTCGTATTAAAGGCTAAGGCTAAGGCTGAGGCTAAGGTTTTTTAGCCTCTCCATGGGAATCCTTTGGACAAATTATATCTAATTACTTCCCTTTTATGCTGATTTTTAAAATCTTAAGCATATTTTTTCTATTATAATTATCTAATTTATATGTATCGGTCTTTCCTCCCCGCCAGCTGGCGGATCATGAGGTCGCCCGGATAGCCCTCGGGGCT
>DAOVQI010000220.1 GCA_030628785.1 Bacteroidota bacterium | reverse complement strand
GATTATTGGTGCTTTTTTGTTTTTTGTTTTTTTGTTATTTGGTGCTTTATAATCTTAAGAATTCCTTCATATGTTTGTAAATCTATCCGACACGCTTGAACGTTCATTTAAGCTAATAAAGGGCCAGGGCAGAATTACGGAAATCAACGTTGCCGAAACACTAAAGGAGGTCAGGAGAGCCCTGCTAGATGCCGATGTAAACTACAAAATTGCTAAAACCTTTACTGATGCGGTTAAGGAAAAAGCATTAGGACAAGATGTGCTTACATCGGTAAATCCCGGACAGATGATAGTAAAGATTGTCCATGATGAATTGGCTACACTCATGGGCGGAAAAATGGAAGATATCAACATCAAGGGAAATCCGGCTGTTATTTTAGTTGCCGGTTTGCAAGGTTCAGGTAAAACAACATTTGCCGTGAAACTGGCCAATATGCTCAAGAGTAAAAAAGGTAAAAATCCCTTGTTAATTGCCGGGGATGTTTACCGCCCTGCTGCTATTGATCAGTTAAAAATTCTGGCTGAGCAAATCAATATTCCGGTGTATACGGAAGACGACAATAAAAACCCGGTAAAAATTACCATAAGTGGGATTAAGTATGCAAAAAAAACGGGGCATGACCTCGTTGTTATTGACACTGCCGGGCGACTCGCCATTGACGAGGAAATGATGAACGAAATTGCATCCATCAAAAAGGCCATCGATCCACACGAAACCTTATTCGTAGTGGATGCTATGACAGGTCAGGATGCAGTAAATACCGCCAAAGAATTTGATGCCAGGCTTGACTTCGAAGGGGTAGTGCTGACAAAAATGGATGGTGATGCCCGCGGTGGCGCTGCCTTATCCATTAGAGCGGTTGTTAATAAACCGATAAAATTTATTGGTTTGGGTGAGAAGATCGATGCAATCGATGCCTTCCATCCGGAGAGAATGGCCGACCGGATACTGGGAATGGGGGATATTGTTTCACTTGTCGAAAAAGCACAGGAGCAATTTGATGTTGAAGAAGCCCGGAAGATCCAGAAAAAAATACTGAAAAATCAATTTAATTTTAACGATTTCTTATCCCAGATTAAGCAAATTAAGAAAATGGGGAATGTCAAAGATTTGGCCTCAATGATCCCAGGCGTTGGTAAAGCACTGAAAGATATCGATATGGATGATGATGCTTTTAAAAACATTGAAGCCATCATTTATTCCATGACAACCGCAGAAAGGGAAAATCCGGGAATCCTTAACGGTAGCCGCCGGAAAAGGATTGCTGAAGGAAGCGGATCAACCATCCAGGAAGTAAATCGCCTGATTAAACAATTTGACGAAACCCGGAAAATGATGAAAATGATGTCAGGTGGTAAGAGAAACCTCTCCGCAATGATGGGTAATATGCAAGGTATGAGAGGAAGATGACTAACTCCACCATTTATGGTGGAACTGAAAAACAACCCAGGTAAACTTGGGCTTTAGTTCTTGTTTTATAAAAAATGAGATAGAGAACGGAAAAAGAATATACTATTAGGTAAGTGATGACTAACTCCGCCATTTATGGCGGAGAATATTGTCAACCCAATTAAAATGGGGCTTTAGCCCCAAACATTATAGACTAAAACTATATTAAACTTCGCATTTTTATCTAAATATTATCAAAATGTCATACGTTAGAATCTGGGTACACTGTGTTTGGGGAACCAAAAATAATGTGCCATACTTTACAAATACAAATAAGAACAATATAATTGGTCATATAAGGGAGAATGCAAGAGAAAAAGACATTTATGTCGATTTTATTAATGCGCATAAAGAGCATATACATTGTTTAATTTCATTAAATCCTGACCAAGCAATTTCAAAAGTAATGCAACTCATAAAAGGGGAGTCATCTTTTTGGATAAATAGAAACAAAATAATAAAAACAAGATTTGAATGGGCAGATGAACTTAGTGAAACGATCTCATGAACGAAGTGAATAATATTTTGCTGTTTCGATAAGTGAGTCAGATGTTAACAAGGTTAGGGAGTACATCAAAAACCAGGAAGAGCATCACAGGAAAAAAACATGGCAGGAGGAATATACGGAGTTTATGGAAAAGTATGGTTTCATAAGAATGAAGGGCTAAAGCCAATTCTTTTTTGCTTACCTCTGATCTCCGCCATAAATGGCGGAGTTAGTCATTAATAAAAACTACTCTTTATAATATTTAACACCAAAATGCAGTAAATTTGTTAATAATTAAAAATCATAGTTGAAATGTACCAATTAATTGACGGAAAAAAAATAGCCGGACAGATCAAGGAACAAATTGCAGAAGAAGTAAAAAAAATCGAACAACAAGGCGGAAAAATACCTCATTTAGCTGTGATCCTTGTAGGAAAAGATGGTGCCAGTGAAACCTATGTGGCGCATAAAGAAAAAGCATGTCATCTGGTTGGAATTCATTTTACGCTAATACGATTTGAGGATAACGTATCGCAAAATGAGTTACTAAATAAGATCAACGAAATTAATAACAACGAAAATATTGATGGAATGATCGTCCAGTTGCCTCTCCCAAAACAAATCGATGAACAAAAAGTAATCGAATCAATCGATCCGGAAAAGGATGTTGATGGTTTTCATCCGGTAAATGTAGGCCGTATGGTTATAGGGATTCCTGCATATATCTCGGCTACTCCTGCCGGCATTATGGAACTGATAAAACATTACAATATCGACACACAGGGAAAATCATGCGTAGTCATCGGAAGAAGTAATATCGTTGGTAAACCCATGAGCATATTAATGATGCAAAAGAAAACACCGGGTAATGCAACCGTTACGGTGTGCCATAGTCGCACTAAAAATATTAAAGAATTGACGTTAAAAGCCGATATTATCATTGCAGCGCTTGGTCAGGCACAATTCCTGACAGCCGACATGGTTAAGGAAGGTGCTGTGGTTATTGATGTGGGAACAACCCGCGTAAAATCAGATAAAACAAAATCAGGATGGAAGCTTCTTGGCGATGTAAAATTTGATGAAGTGGCTCCCAAATGCAGCTATATTACGCCTGTCCCCGGTGGAGTAGGCCCCATGACCATTGTTTCCCTCCTGAAAAATACACTCCTCGCTGCCCGTAAAGAAATCTACCGCTTAACATAAAAACACCAAACCCCGGAATTAATCCCCGGGGTTCAATGAAAGGTAAAATTTAGGTTAATTTTAGGGTATAATATAATAGAGGGTAACGGGTTCTACTTTCTTTTTGTAAATAAGATGAAAATAATGGGTAAATGGTTGCGTTTTGCTCGTAATTTTTTTTCGAAATGTGTTTTTTATGTTTAAAAAAATCCTGTGATTACCCAAAATCAGGATAACCGGAGCAATTTGTATCTGTTTTTAATTTATACTAAAATTGATCAGCGGACCAGAAATGGTTTTAAGAATTTCATTTTAAGACACCATATTACTAAAGTGCTGAATCAATCATCAACCATATACCAAGTACAATTAAAATAGAGTAAATATATTTTGTGAAACTCTCCCTTCTGAATTTCCTGTTCAAATAATTTCCAAGGAGGATTGCCATAAAAACTATAGGCAATGAGAAAACATAATATTTTATCACCGTGGTGGTCCATAGTCCGGCAATAGCATGACCAATAAGGATTGACCCTCCTGTTGGCAGAAAATATCCTTGTAGCGTCGCCCTGAAGTTTGCCGGATTCCACTTCCGTAAAGTTCCGTAAATAATCACCGGTGGACCATTTGTATTATATGCCCCTCCAAGAATTCCGGCAAGAAAACCGAAAACAAACCCGTATCTTTCCCTCCTCAGGTAAAGCTCTGGTTTGATCAGATTATAAACTGAAAAAAAGAGAATAAAAAAGGCCAGAATAAATTTAACCATGTCTTCATTCACATTCTTTAGAAATAACAAACCAACCGGAATTCCAACAAGGGAAGATAAAATTAATCTCCATGCACTTCTGAAATTTACTTGTGACCAGTGTCTTATCAGAATAAAAATAGCAATAGTGGTTCCAATCAAAGCAACCAGAGGGGTTGCTGTTTTTATGCCTGTTAGAATAGCAAGTATGGGCATGGCGATCATAGCATCTCCAAACCCGAAAGTCGACCTGCAAAGACTCGAAAAGAAAATAATCCCCAGAATAACAAAAAATTCAATTTCCATGAAAAGTTCACTATCAGTCCACTGCAAAAATAGCAAAGTTTAAAGACAAGCAGCTGTTACATTTTTATTCAATTTTAGCATATGTTTCCTGGCATATTAAAAACCTGCCAGAGTCCTGAAAACATAATTTAAAAATTTGAATCACTTTTCAATTATATTCAGTCAGGCCTTGACTTAAAGTCAGACCCTGACTATTATGATACCCCAAACATGCAAAACTTCAATAAATAATTCTTAATTTTACATCCTGAATTTTTGCTTATGAGAGAAGAACGGGACGAATTTTATGAAGAGAATGATTTTCAGGATACTGTGATGCGTTATGAAAGTATGAAAAGGAATAAAACACAGTACTTTTTTGACGTATTTGAATTCGAAAACATTATCAACTATTATATTGATATTAATGAGGCTAATAGTGCTTTCGAGGCTATTAAGCTGGCAACAAAACAACATCCAACCTCAGCAATTCTCCAACTAAAAAAGGCCCAGGTACTGGTTGATAAGGGTGAACCCCTGAAATCACTTGAGATACTCAAAAAACTTGAAAGGATCGAATTGAATAATTATGAAATATTTGCCATCAAGGGGAGTGCTCTGAGCCTTTTGGGCTATATTAAAGAGGCGATCAAGAACTTTAATTATGCCCTTTCCCTCGATCCTGAAAACAAAGATGAGTTACTCTATACCATAGCTTTGTCATTCATTCAGCTTAACCGGTATAAAGATGCTATCCAACACCTTCTAAGGGCAAATAAAATTAACCCGGATAACCCTTCTTATCTTTACGAGTTGGGTTTCTGTTACAACAAAATAAATGAACTTAATAAAAGCATCGAATTCTACACAAAATATCTCGAACTTGATCCTTTTGCTGATAATATCTGGTATAACCTGGGCATCGTATATAACAAAGCAAATGAGTTGGAGAAAGCTGTAGAAGCATATGATTTTGCTTTGGCAATAAACCAGGAACATTCATATTCCTGTTTTAATAAAGCAAATATCCTTGTAAGCCTCGAAAGATACAAGGAAGCTATTGATGCATATGAAAACTATATGGAATTGGAAGATGAAATTGCAGAAGCATTGACCTATATTGGCGAATGTTATGAAAAACTGGACGAAAGAGATAAAGCAATTAAATATTATAAAAAGGCGCTAAAGTCCGACCCTGAATTTCCGGAACCATGGTTTTGTATTGGAAATATTCTTCTAAAGAAAGGGATGGCGGAAGACAGTGTCTATTATTTTAAAAAGGCTGTTCATTTAGATCGTGAAGATCCAATGTTCTGGGCCGAACTGGGTAGAGCGTATAAGAAAATGAATAAAATTAATGAAGCGCACCATGCATATGAGCAGGCAACCAAATTGGATCCCTATAACGAACGGATATGGCTCGAATATGCCCATTTATTATATGATAATAGCCTGATAAAAGATGCTGTAACTGTTCTTACCAATGCATTAGCACTGCTTAATTCCAGTCCGGTAATTTATTATCACCTGGCAGCTTATTGTTTCATGACCGGTGATTCTGAACTGGGTTTTACTAATCTTAATGAAGCTCTTTCCTTAGACTATGACCAGCATAACGAATTTTTCAAACTATACCCGGAAGGGAGATCCGATAAAAAGATAAAAAAAACATTAATGCATTTTAAAAACGATTAAAAATGAATTTTGACATTCCGTACTTGCCAGAAAGAGAAAAAAAACCCCGCAACGAAGGAATTACCATGATGATGGATAAAGGATTAAGCTTGAGAGAAGCGGAAAACTTTGTTTCT
>DAOVQI010000009.1 GCA_030628785.1 Bacteroidota bacterium | reverse complement strand
CTTTAATGGTATTGGAAAACCAGAACCATTAAAATATAAATACAAAGGATTCTGGTCTCGACGGATAGATGGAGAACACCGACTAATTTATCAGGTTAAAGATGATGAAATACTAATTGCAAAATGTAGATTTCATTATGATTAGAATTTAAACGGGTGGTAACACGCAATATAGCAAAAAGCGGTGAAGTGCTGATTTGGAGCGTATTACGCCCGTGTCAACTTCATCTCGGTTTGATAGGAAATCATTCGCAATCCGCTTCATGCCATATTGCAAAACGTTACAATCCATTTTAATAAAGAAAACTATGAATAAAACATTTTTAACATTTCTAATTTTCATACTTACAGCAACTATCTACAGTCAGTCGAAAACAAACACGACTGAATTTAATTTCGGTTTTGAAAAAACAACACCTAACAAAAAACTACCTGAAAAATGGTTTCAATGGGGAAGCGGTTATAATCTTAGTATAGACACCATTATAAAGCATAGTGGAAAAAATTCTGTACTCATTCAACCATCAGACAACATAACATCCAATTCTTTCGGCTGTATAGCTCATAAAATCCCTGCAGTTTACCAAGGTAAAGAGATTGAGTTGAGGGCATATATGAAGCTGAAAGATGTTAAAGAAGGTACTATTGGTTTAATGCTTCGTATTGACGGATCAACAGGCATTTTGCAGTTTGATAATATGCAACAGAAAAATATCCAAGGAACATCAGATTGGAAAATGTATTCTGTAAAGTTACCTTATCCCAATAACGCAAAAACTATTTACATAGGGGCTTTACTTTCTGGTACTGGACAACTTTGGGTTGACGATTTTGAACTTTTAATAGACGGGAAAGATATTAAAAAAGCTAAACAAAGAGAACCAAAAGAGTATAAAGCTGACAAAGACAATGAATTTGACAAAGGCTCAAAAATAGAAGCATTTAAACATACTGAAGAAAAGCTCAATGATTTGAAAATACTTGGAATGGTTTGGGGCTTTTTAAAATACTATCATCCCAACATTGCAGCGGGAGATTTTAATTGGGATTATGAATTATTCAGAGTTATACCCCAGATCATTGAAGTAAAAAATTCAAGCGATAGAGACAATTTTTTATCTAATTGGATAAAAAGCCTTGGAGATTTTAAAGTAACCAAAAAAACAAAGGATAAGAATAATGAAATTAAAATAAGCCCTGACTTAGACTGGATTACTAATTCAAACTTAACAGTAGATTTAGTTTCACAACTAACAAAAGTAAAAAACGCTAAAAGAACAGACGAGCATTATTACATAGGTCTATTTGATGGAGCTGGAAACCCAGAATTCAAAAACGAGAAGGAATATTCAGAAATGAAATATCCTGACACAGGATTTCGCTTATTGTCCTTGTATCGCTATTGGAATATTATTCAATATTACTTTCCATACAAAAATTTAATTGAAGAAGACTGGAAAGATGTACTAAAGGAATTTATCCCTAAATATATCAATGCTACTAGTGAAATTGAATATAAACTTGCCGTATTGGAATTAATCGCGAGAGTTCACGACACACACGCCAACATTTGGGGACAAGATGAAACCTTGAAAAATTATTGGGGTGTAAATTACGCACCTGTTAAAATCACATTTATCGAAAACAAAGCAGTTGTTACTGACTTTTACGAACAAGAATTAGGCAAAAAATCAGTCTTGCAAATTGGCGATGTAATTACAACGATTAATAATAAACCGATAGAAGAAATCGTACTTAAAAAACTAAAACACACTCCTGCATCAAATTATCCGACACAGTTAAGAGATATCGCGAGAAACTTATTAAGAACAAATGATACAATATTGAATGTTGAGTTTACTCGAGATGGAACATCTGATTTGAGAGAAATAAAAACTTACTCAACAGATAAAATTAATATTTATAAGAGATACCAAACTCAGGATACTTGTTTTAAATTCATCAATTCCGAAATTGCCTATTTATTCCCCGGAACTATAAAAAATGAATACTTGCCAAGTATTATGGCAGGAATACAAAATACGAAAGGGTTAATAATTGATTTTAGATGTTATCCGTCGGACTTTATAGTGTTTAGTTTGGGTGAATATTTAATGCCTAAACCAATAGAATTTGTAAAGTTTACAAAAGGCAACATTAAAACTCCAGGCACTTTCTTTTATAAATATACTTTAAAAGCAGGAAGAAAAAATAAGGATTACTACAAAGGCAAAGTTTTAATACTAATTAACGAAAAAACACAAAGTCAAGCTGAATATACTACAATGGCTTTTAGAGTTGCTCCCGGAGCAACAGTTATTGGCTCCACAACAGCAGGTGCAGATGGTAATGTATCACAGTTTTATCTTCCTGGTGGCATAAGAACAATGATTAGTGGAATTGGAGTTTATTATCCTGATGGAAGAGAAACCCAAAGAATAGGAATTGTTCCTGACATTAAAGTAAAACCGACAATTGAAGGTATAAAATTAAAGAAAGACGAACTACTTGAAAAAGCAATTGAAATCATTAATGTGAAATAGAAAAACGGCTTGTAATAATGGCTAAAAGCAAGCGGGCGGAATGAGATAAAATGAAAGTAAAAACATTAAATAAACATTTGTTTCGGTGAACAATGACAAACGTTAATATGCCCACCAGATTTTAGCCGTGATCGTTATACGCAATATGAATAAAAGGATACTTAAAATACTAGTTCTAATAATTTTTCTAGTAGGTTGTTCCAATCAGAAAAATGATTCTTTTTCTGATGAAAACTGGATTTCATTGGCCATGGAATCCGAAAAATACATTCAACAATCCAAATACCTTTCCGATGAAGGCGAAATTTGGAAAGTCATGCCGGATAGTCTTAATTCCCAATGGGATAAATCTTTATATAGCGGGGCTCCCGGTATCATCCTCTTTTATTTAGAACTTCATAATGCTACCAAGGATACGATCTATCTCGAGGAAGCCAAATTGGGAGCTGACTACTTAATAAATACACTTCAAGACACCCTATACACAGACGATTTAGTTGGGCTTTACACGGGATTAGCAGGCATCGGTTTTGCGATTACGGAGGTGTACAAAAGCACGAACGATCAGACTTACCAAAAAGCAGCCATCAAAATAATTGATCTTCTGGAGGCATCAGCCACCAAGACTGAACAGGGTATACACTGGGCATCCATGAGCGATATTGTTTATGGAAGTTCTGGAATAGGACTTTATTTGCAATATGTTGCTGACGAACTAAAGCTTCCAAAGGCCGATAGTCTTGCTGTACTGGTTGCTGAAGGATTACTGGAAACAGCGATCGATACGCTCAATGGTTTGCGTTGGAAATTTATGCCCAATTACAACATCTACATGGACAATTTTTCTCACGGTACTTCAGGAGTGGCTTACTTTCTCAGTCAAACCTATAAAAGAACTCAGAATCAAAAATACTTAGATGCTGCGGTTCAAGCCACCAAGCTTCTGGATTCCTTGACTAATGAAAAAGGCTATATTCCGCATCACCTCCCGGGTGGTGAAGATTTATATTACTTGAGTTGGTGTCATGGACCACCAGGAACCAGTAGATTGTATTATTCACTTTTTGAAGCAACAAATGATGAAGAATGGCTCAATAAAATGACGAGTACAGCCAATCATTTAATGGATGAGGGGATACATGAACATGAAACACCGGGTTATTGGAACAATGTAGGGAAATGCTGTGGGGCAGTTGGAGTAGCCGAATATTATCTCTGGCTTTATGATATTACCGGGAATAAAGATTATCTGCAATTTTCTGACAAGATGACCCAACAGCTTATCGCTTCATCTACTCAAGAGGATAATTATTTAAAGTGGATCCATGCCGAGAATCGTACTAGTCCTGATATTGTAGCTGCTCAAACAGGTCTTATGCAGGGATCTGCAGGAATTGGTTTATGGTTCCTGCAACTAAATGCACGAAAACTTAAAAAAGATCCATTAATATGTCTTCCAGATAAACCTAAAGTTAGAGTAAGAGAATAATTAGATAAATGCGTATAACACGGTATATATTCAAGAGCGGTTTCAGTGGTTTGTGAAACTTTTTTACTCTTAAAAATGAAATCAATAAATTGAAAATAAAGTGTTTGCAATTCCGCTCTAAAATATATACCAGCCGTTATGCCCAATTGCTTTAAGAAAAAAACGAATTGATTTTATGGATTAGCGGCCAGTAATACAGACCTATTTGTTTTCCAATACTTTTCGAATTGCCTTAAGTTCTTCTAATATTTGTTGCAGTTTATCATCACTTGATAATACAGAAACACTCTCTTCAACCGCTGTTGCTTCAGCAATGGGATGTAGGATTTTTAATTTACTGCGTAGTTGTTGATGTAAATCCTCCCAATGAACTAAACCAGATAATAGGCCTTCATAGCCTGTAACAGTTCGGGTCTGACCAGCTGTTTGAATGCGAATCGATCCAATTCTTAAAAATCGATCGTAAAGAGAACGACGTAATATGAAATCGGTAATAGCACGATAGGGAATGTTTTGCTGTTGTTTTGTCAGAATTCCTTTAAATATGGTGATTCTATCGTCTTCGATATAATAGGCCAAATTCTTAATCCATAGTGTTATGATTGGAGCAGAAATGGCCCACAATAGTAAAATGATCCCGATTGTAATTGGCCAAAGAATTATTGCAACTTGGCTTGATGTTACACCCTCTTCGAGTGGAATTAAAAACTGTAAAGCAATTGCTATAAATACAAGGAACACAGAAATAGTTAGTAGAACGAGCCATTGTTTGGTTAGTAATTTTTTATCAGGCTTGATTTCCATTTCGGACTCCTAAATTTTTGGATTATAGAATTATACTGTATAACTACTAAATAGACTGAAATCCTGCAGCATATCACTCGTTAGACTTTTGTTAAACAAATTAATTACTAAATAATTACAAAATAGTTAAGCTGTACAAACACTGCAGAACTTATTTTTAGTAACTTTACTTAATAAAAGTAAGATAAAATAATGACGAAACCAAAAAAATTAAGAGGGAAAAATGTGAAGGATTAATAATTGATCTAAGGAACAATGGTGGTGGAAAAGAAGAAATAGGAACTATTCTTATTGATTATATTTATGATAAACCATACACCAAAATTGGTGCAGTGGATAGAAAAGTGAGCCAATATTTCAAAGACCTAACGATTGCTGTAGCAGAAATGGAAGAGTATAAATATCTTAAAATTGATACAACAACAGCATATTTTAAAGCCCCCAATGGAACAATATTTAAAGAAAGAGATACTACTATTATACAGCCAACTAAAAACAAATTGCGATACAATGGCAAAGTTTGCATGTTGATTGGCCCAAAGTGTTTCTCAAATGCTAAAGACTTTGCAACAGAGTTTGAATATCACAATTTTGCTACATTAATTGGTGAACCTTTATAAGTTAAACCAGATGAATATGCATCTATTTGTTACTTCCTGTTACCAGAAACAAAGTTAAAATTTATGACATCAACCTCACATTTTCTTCCATTGGAAGCAAACGACACAATCCCTGTTCAACCGGATATTTTAGTGAAACAAACTGTTGAAGATTCTAAAAAAGGGAGAGATACAATTTTGGAGTATGCAAAAAAATGGATATTTGATAGTAGTATTAATAAATAATAGCACGACCACACAACAATCTAACTACAACATCGACATTCATACGCCAATGATAATATACAGCCCAAATCAAAAAAACAAGGGCAAACAAACTTTCGCTATTACCGAATTAGTCGACATGTTTCCTTCTTTATGCGAAATGTGTGGCATTGAAGTTCCTGATTATATGGAAGGAACAAGTTTTGTTCCGTTATTAGAGGACCCCGATAAAGAATGGAAAACAGCTGCTTTTAGTCAATTTCATAGGCGCCCGAGAATAACACCTGATGGGAAGCGCTATATGGGCTATTCCATGAAAACAAACAAATACCACTACGTTGAATGGTATTATTGGGATAATGAAACCAAACAAAAAGGCGAGTATGTAACCAATGAGCTATATGACAACGAAATTGATCCTCACGAAAATGAAAACATAGCTGGTAGCGAAGAAAACAACGCATTGATTAAAGAATTATCGAATCAATTAGCTCAAGGTTGGAGAGCAGCAAAACCAAGTATTGAGAGATAAAAAAAATGTTAACAAAAAATAAATTGCATTAAAACGCAATTTATTCAAACCGTTAGTTACAATTAAAAAATAGAAAAATGGCAGAAAAAAAGGATTTAGATTTTACTTATACTACTATTGACAAAATATTCCGTTTTAGTATCGGGGAAACAGGAGATTACAGCGGCGCCAAATATGATGGTGATTTTTCAATGTCCCTGGAAGAAGCTCAAAGAGCAAAACACGAATTCATAGCTGATAGCCTTAATATTAAAAAAGGGAGCAAGGTGCTTGATATGGCTTGTGGCTGGGGACCTTTTTCCAAATATATTACCCAGGAAAGGGAGGCGACAAGTATTGGCTTAACCTTGTCGCAGGGACAAGCAGAAGCATGTCAAAAAAATGGACTGAATGTATTAGTGAAAGATTGTCGCTATGTAAAACCAGAAGACTTTGGAATGTTTGATGCCATCACCTGCATTGGAGGATTAGAACATTTCTGTTCCGTTGAAGAATGGAAAGAGGGAAAGCAAGAAAAAATATATGGCGATTTTTTTCAAACACTTTACAACCTATTACCAAGTGGAGGGAGATTTTATATGCAAACAATGACTTTTAGTAAAAACATGATTGATTATGAAGATTTTGATATCAATGCCAAAAGAGGATCTACCCCTCATGTTTGCGCATTAATTGTTAAAGAATTCCCTGGTTCGTGGCTCCCCTATGGCCCTGAAATGGTAATAAGAAACGCTGAGCCTCATTTTAAATTAATTTCTCAAAGTAGTGGAAGGTTAGATTATATAGAGACAATAGGCCAATGGAGAAAGAAGTTCAGAAAGTTTAATCTGAAAAAGTATTGGCTGTACCTATCCCTTATTCCTAAATACATAATAGATAAAGAATTTAGACATCAAGTAGCTATTTTTAGAATAAGTCCCAACAGGGTATGTTTTGAACGAGAGATAATGAACCATTATAGGTTGGTATTTGAAAAAATATAGCTGACAAAGATTAACTGTAACTAATCGAGTAGACGGCTGACGGTCAAATGACTGCCAGTGCGCCTCTTCCCGATACACTTCCCCGTACACTTTGTTACGGGGCAGGCACACCGCAATTGCTCTCGCAATTGTGTACGGGTCTCGCCCGCCTCCCGATAGTTATCGGGACGGACGGGCAGGTATACGGCGGTTCGTTAATCATCACAACAACCGCTCTTTGCACAAGTTGAAGCTATTTCCTAATTTCGTAAAGGGTTGAGCCTTGCATGGGAATCGGTCACCCACATAAGGAATAAGCTCTCCCAATTCAATTTCAGGAAGATTAACGTTCAGTCCTTCATCAGAATATCAGGTTTCTGACTACTATGACTTCTGCTGACTTCTCCGCTATACCAGCTCGTGATTACAGAGACCTCCCCCGGTAAGGTAAATGCCCTTTACCCTCCCTGCAAGCTTGCTACTCTCTCTTAAGAAAAGAACTACATTTACCATTCAAGGCACACACAAAAGCTATATTTAATGCGGGTTTCATAGAAAATATGAATGATAATACTAAAATATAAACATCGGTGCAGGATAAAAGCTTAGTGAAAGAAAATCCCGCACTAAACATAGCCAAACCGTTGGCGGTAATTTTATTTACTCTTAAAATGAAAAAAATACTAAAGGTTGTTATTGCAATTATTGCATTAGGAACTATCGTGGTAATTGCACATATTATTTATTTAACCACCTTAGCCCCAAATGAAAATTATGCTCATGACACCTATTTAACCACTGAAAAGAACAAAACAGCTTTAATTGTTGTAGCCCATGATGACGATGCAACAACTTTTGCTGGAACTACCTTAAAATTAGCAGAAGATGGCTGGGAAATAAACTTCCTGTGTTTTTATCCTTATCATTGGAGACCGGAAGACACTCCCGTAAGAAAATTAGAAATGAAAAATGTAGCTAAAATTGAAGGCTTCAAACACATTGAACTGATCGATTTGGAACTTAGCGATAGCCTGCCCGAATAATTCAGGCGGGCGATCTCATGATCCGCCAGCGGAGAGTAAATTCCGATACGTTAAATTATTCAGTCATATCGATGAATTGTTTTCCGGCTTGAATTATTCACTTCTTTTATATATCTTCAATTGAATTTTATTAATAAACCAAAGGCTCAAAATACAAAGATCATGGTAAAATTGATTTTTCTACTCTTTTTGCTCTCGGTTAGATCATGTAGTTCAATAAATGATACTGACAAGAAACTACCTGCAATTCATGAACCTGAACTTCAGGGACAGGACACATTAAGCTGGTACCGGCCACGTTTTAAGGAAAGAAAAACCGAACGGGAAGCCCTGGTCAGGAACGGCATAGAGAATTATCCATATCATCCGGTTAAAAACAAGAAGGTTTTGGATGCTATGAGGGCGGTTCCCAGACACTTATTTGTACCACCTAATGCTCAACGGCAAGCTTACGGAAATCATCCCTTGTCCATAGGTTACGGTCAGACCATCTCACAACCGCTGATTGTGGCTCATATGACAGAATTACTAAATATAAAGCCTGGAGATAAGATCCTTGAAATTGGTACAGGAAGCGGATACCAGGCTGCTGTTCTGTCTGAACTTACTCCAAATGTTTACAGTATTGAAATCGTTGAAAAACTGGGGAAAATCGCAAAAGACCGACTTCAAAACCTTGGGTATAAAACCATAAATGTAAAAATTGGTGACGGGTATTTTGGATGGAAGGAATTTGCCCCGTTTGATGGCATTATCGTAACCTGTGCACCGGAAAATATCCCACAATCCCTCATAAACCAGCTAAAACCAGGCGGTAAAATTGTTATTCCCGTTGGAGGAGTAAATCAACTGCAAATTCTTGTTGTTGTTGAAAAAGATCAAAAGGGCAATCTCAGGGAAAAGAAACAATATCCTGTCCGTTTTGTACCTATGACCGGAAAAGCAATGGAGAAGTAAGAAAATGACTGAGGAACATTTATCAAAACAAACAGCAAGAAGGAATTTGCTTATTGCAGGGATTTTTGCTGTCTCCATGGGTTTCCTTGAAGCCATCGTCGTTGTTTATTTGAGAGAGATCTACTATCCCGAAGGATTTCAGTTTCCTTTACATACTTTTGACCAGCATATCCTTATTGTTGAATTAATCAGAGAGCTATCAACACTTATCATGTTGGTTGCCATTGGATTTCTGGCAGGCAGGACCATTCTGCAGAAATTTGCTTACTTCCTGTATACTTTTGCCATCTGGGATATTTTTTATTACGTTGCGCTAAAACTTCTGCTCAACTGGCCACCCTCCCTGCTAACATGGGATCTTCTGTTCCTGATACCGATTACCTGGGTTGGCCCCGTTATCTCACCTATTATTTGTTCTCTCACTATGATCCTGTTGGCCATGGTAATTCTTTTTGTGAAAAAGGATGGGAAACCGGTAAAATGGAAACTCCTGAACTGGATATTTATATTAACCGGCGCAACCATCATTTTTTCAACCTTCATCTGGGATTATTCAAATATCCTTATAAAGGGTGGATTCTTAGGTGATCTGGCTAACCTCACAGAAAACCCTGCTTTGCTTGAAATAATTACTACCTATATCCCGGTACGATTTAAATGGGGTTTATTCTGGCTTGGAGAAATTCTCATACTCATCAGTATTTCATTACTGGTTGTTGGAAATAAAAGAGAAACCACGTCCTACTTGCGGGATTGAAAAAATCACATCATGACTAAGAAAAACATACCGGAAAAAGTCAGAAAAGAAGCCATATCAATCATCATAGAGTATCTTGCCAAAAAGAATATTCCAAATTTCAAAATATCTGATTTTAAATTATATATATTTGGGCAATTCTATAATTATTAATTTAAACAGGAGGTAGTAAGATGAGTACTTTAAAAGGAACAAAAACCGAACAAAATCTATTAAAATCTTTTGCCGGTGAATCACAGGCACGAATGAGATATGATTATTTTGCAAAACAAGCTAAAAAAGAAGGTTTAGAGCAAATCTCCGGCATTTTTGCAGAAACCGCCTTAAATGAAAAAGAACACGCGAAAAGATTTTTTAAATTTTTAGAAGGAGGCATGGTTGAAATTACTGCAATGTATCCTGCTGGAAAGATTGGTTCTACATTAGAAAACCTGAAAGCTGCTGCTGAGGGGGAAAATGAAGAATGGACAGAGTTGTATCCTGAATTTGCAAAAATCGCAGAGGAAGAAGGCTTTAAAGAAGTTGCTGTCACTTTCAGAATGATTGCCAAGGTAGAAAAGGCTCACGAAGACAGGTATGTAAAACTTTATAATAATCTGGAAGAAGGAAAAGTTTTTGAAAAAGACAATAAAATAATATGGAAATGCCGGAACTGCGGATATCTGCATGAGGGAAATAAAGCTCCAGAAACGTGTCCTGCTTGTTTGCATCCACAAGCATATTTCGAAATTAAAGAAGATAACTATTAGAAGGTAGAATAAATTAAATTCAGAGGAAACTACTGAATTTATATGTTTGTGTTACGAGGTTAAGGTTGAAAACCGTTTTTCTAATATTATCATTGTCCTGAAAAGATATATCCGATAATTTATGATATCTCCTGATTTAATCAACCAATAGTTATTGTTTTTTTCAATTTTGTATTTTGGATTGCTTGAAAAACAGGAAAGTGTTTCATAAAGCATTTCTTCTGTTTTGATTATATTTTTGGGCATAAAAACGGCTATTTCGGTATCGTCACATCGGTAGTAAACACCTTCATGGAAATCAAACAGCTTATCAGTTTCTAAATAAATAGCATCTGACAAAGCAATACCTCCTCTGAAATACAGTAATCGCTCCGGTTTTCTACATAGTTGTTTTGTATCAGTAATAATATCGGGTATTTTAGAAATTTTTTCTATTTTTGATTCGATGAAATTTGCCAATTTGGATATTTCCTGCTTAAAAAACCTGGCAGAAGGACCAGAGACGGTAATTGAAATATAATACATCCCTTTTTGTATGAGAGCGTAATCGTTGCTTGCTACAAAAAAAGTCCCATTCCCTTCACTAAGTGTTTTTTCTCTCGCATATAAAGTCAACACCCCATAAGCTCCATCCGAATCTATCATTCTATAAATTTCAAGTCGCACAATATTTTCTGTTTCAATGTCTCCATAATTTTGAAATACCATTTTATCAAAACCGTATTCTAAATAAACATCAGCCTCCCCGTTAATAATATCAAAAAGATTTTCACTATTGTAAACCTCAGGTTTACTAATTGCTTCAAAATTATTAATCTCATCCTGACATGGTAAAAGCAACAGAAGCGAATCTTCAACGGCATAAGAGCTTGTAGCTATGAGAAAAAATAGAAGTATAAAAAAGAAAATCCTTTTGAGTGTTTCCATAATTTGCATCTTTAAATCTCAACTTTCTCTAAATCAATCATATCCCGATCACAAGTGCCAAGTCCCAGCTTTTCTGAAAGTTGCAAATGTTTCACTCTTGGTGCAATTGATTCCATGTTTTTTTCATTCCTTTTTTTATCTATTATATCAAACATTATGGTATCTACAGCTACAGGGTCAACTCCTAATATAAGACTGCCTTCCGCCCACATAGCCTCCTTTTGCCACCTTGGACCTCCATCAAAAAGTCCGATTAAACCATTACAGATAACAAGCCGTTGTTTGTTGCGAATTACTGGAATTGAATTTATTTCGGGGATACCAGGATTAACACAGCTTGGAGAGTGGAATTCGTAAGGATTATCTATAGAGCCATAATGATTTTTCAAACTTCCGGTGACGCCGGCATTTCTGTGTGTTTTCAGGATAGGAATATTTATCAGTGCAGTACAATGTTTCGTTATAATATTGCTAACATGTGTTGTTTTGTCTCCAATTGAAAAAGTTTCTGTACTGTAACCATTACCACGAGCACGACGTTGTTCTACAGTGCCCATAATACGCAAAGCGCCTTTGTTTTTCTGAATCTCATAACCCAAATCTGTTAATTCCTGGTCGCTACGGTCCCATATAATTGCATTTTGTTCTGGAATACCAGCTTTGCTCAATCTGTTTAATATTACTTTTGTCAGAACCGGATAATTGGTTAAAAAGTCGGTACCCTGAAGGTACATAAAACCATTCAAATTCAGTTTCATCCCGATAATGTCGTAAGGAGTAAAATAGTGTTGCCATGCTTCTGCAACACTTTTTTTCCACGTCAAAGCAAGCATTGCTTCATCGAGCATTTTTTGCAACAAGGCTTGATTTATCTTACCCGACTCATCAATGACTTTGTCGCTATGCACATGTATTACCCTGCTTTTGGAATTAGCAGAAGACAGTGTCTGTGTCATATTGACTTGCGCAGCCAAACTACGGGAAAACATCAGCCCTGTTACTCCCACTGCTGATTTCTTGATAAAATCCCTGCGAAGTAAGTTTTTTGATTTCATAATATTTCTTTTTAATTTAGTTCTATACTTCTTAGACAAATCCTGGTTGGTTTTTATTCCCGGGGTAAGTTAATAATTTTTAAAATTTAACTTTTTAATTACTCGTAGCCCGAACTTGAGTCGGACTACGAGTAAGACGAGTCGTACCCCGACTTCAGTTTGGGGGTACGAGTAGATTTGATAAAAAACACTAAGAATCTGCCATTTTGTAGTAGCAAGACTGACTTACGGTGCATAAAAAGGTTTTGGCCTGATTATTGAAAACGGATTATATACGACTTTACATGAAGTTTTGGCAGTTTATTTTTAAACCATCATAATCATATAATATTCTATTTTGAATTTTTACTACTTTTGAATAAAACCTGATTGAATGGATGCGCGCAAAGCAATTGAGAAACATAAAAGTATTTGCAGTTTGATTTCACAGAAAAGGGTAAAGGAAGCCCTGGAAGTTCTGTCGGAATTGGTAGATATATCCATGACAGGTGACCTCCATGATGAGCTTGTTAATTTTAAATCGACCTATGAATACATGCTTAAATATACACTGGAGGGTGTTGAAGACCCGGAAAGGCATAAGGTATACAACCATTTATTAATTTCAATTCTTGAATTAGCCGATATAACAAATCAAAAAATCCTTTCACAAATCTCCGGCTGGCAAACATACCGGTTAAAAGATGATCTGGAAAAAAATCAAAAGTATGCCGGCAAATCTGACATCGAAAGGTTGGAAGATTTCAGCTTCAAAGAAGAGATGGATGAAATTCTCAATAACAATTACAGCATAAGTTTCGATCCTGTTTCTGAGCAATCAAAAAAACACAACAGGCTAATCGTTAACATCTTTTACTACCTCTGGCTTACCAACACCTATAACAAAGCCTATATTGACTTGGTTAAAATCATTCGTAAGAATACAAATATCAGATGGTTTGAAAAATGTCTTTTTGTTAGTGCAATTACATTAAGCCTTTTACGGTATTTTGATGAAGATAAATTCCATATTCTTTTCGATTTTTATCAGGACAACGAAAAAGAAGTTACACAGAGAGCACTTGTTGGGTTAATCCTGGCTCTTTATCAGCATGATAAACGGTTATATCTTTACTCCAAAATTCTGAAACGGCTATCTGTCCTGCAAGATGAAAAGAATATCCAGCAAGAAACAGAAGCCATTATCCTTCAGATCATACGATCCAGGGAAACCGAAAAAATATCAAAAAAACTCAGGGAAGAAATTATCCCGGAAATGACCAAACTCAGGCCAAAGTTGGAAGACAAGCTTGATTTGAACAAACTAATACCGGATGATTTGGATGAAGACAAGAATCCTGATTGGCAAACTGTTTTCGAAAATTCCGACGAATTATTTGAAAAGGTCGAAGAATTCACAAAACTTCAAATGGAGGGAGCTGATGTTTTTATGACTGCTTTTTCAAACCTTAAACAGTTTGATTTTTTTCGGGAAATGACCAATTGGTTCATTCCTTTTTACCCGGAAAATGCAGTCATCGATGAATCCCTTTCCCAGGAAAACACCAATTTTGATAAAAACCTGTTTATTGAAGGCTTGGCAGGTTCAGCTTTTCTATGTAATTCTGATAAATATTCCTTTATTTTGAATGTCCATCACATGCCCCAAACCCAAAAAACCATGATGCTTGAACTGTTCAATATGGAAATTAAGGGCATGAATGAACTGGCAGAACAGGATGAACTCCTTGATCAATCTAAACGTTCGAAGGTTATTTATACCCAGTATTTGCAAGACCTTTACCGTTTTTATAAACTGTTTCTGCATAAAAATGAATTCAAAGACATTTTTGTTGGGAAACTGGATATTTACAATTCCTACTTCTATAAAACCATTATTAAGGATCGGGATATCCAGAGAAATATTGCAGAATATTTCTTTGAGAAAAATTATTTCGAAGAGGTACTTGAAATATATATGTATCTTCAAATATCAGGAGACAAAAGCTACGAAATTGTTGAAAAAATTGCTTTTTGTTACCAAAAGCTTGAAGATTGGGAAAACGCCCTTAATTTATATTTACAGGCTGAACTGTTTGATAAAAATCGTCTGTGGATCCTTAAAAAAATTGGTCTCTGCTACCGGAAATTAAAAAATACCGAAAAGGCTCTGGAGTATTATCTTGAAGCTGAGAAGCTTGAGCAGAATAATTTGTACATCCAGGCTTCTATTGGCCACTGCTACCTCGACCTCAAAAATTACGAATCAGCTTTAAAACATTACTTCAAGGTGGAATACCTGTCACCCGCCAAGCAATCTGTTGTGCGCCCCATTGCCTGGATCTACTTTGTTATGGGAAAACTCGAATCTTCAAAAAAATATTATCAAAAACTCTCAGAAAAAGAATTAACCAAATATGATTTTATAAATTTCGGACACGTTGAATGGTGTTTAGGGAACAGAAAAGAAGCCATTAAACTATATAAGAAAAGTATAAAACAAAAAGATAACAGCTTCGAACTTTTCCTGACAACCTTCAATGATGATAAGGAACACCTCCTGAAACATGGGATAATCCCTGATGATATCCCGATAATGCTGGATTATTTGCAGTATTCCCTAGCCTGAAAAATTACAAGGTAATTTTTCAGGCAGTTATTAAGTTATTAGTTAATTGTTCGATGGGGTCGACAAGCTCTGCAGGCATTAGAGATGTGACTACCCACCGGCTTCAGCCGATAGATTGGAGAAACAAATAAAGCTGGCGCCGAAACTGTCATTGCTCATTATAAGTGAACAACTGCTTTCTTCCATAGGAATGCCTTCGGCAGACGCAATAATCCGAACGTCCATTTCATAAAAGAGGCTGTCTCACCAGTTTACAGCCATATCATCTCCCAAAAAAAACCGCCTCATAATAACTTATGAGACGGTCTCCCTTATAATTAACCCTGTTAATTCATGAAAAAAAAAAATAACATTTTTCTACCGTCAGAATCCCCGTCCGGGTCTGCCTTGAAATCCTCTTTCATAGAAATCATATCCACTGAATCCTCTGCCATATCCTCTTCCGAAAGAACCATATCCCCTGCCAAATCCTCTTGTTCGCGTATTAAAGATCAGCTTTTGTTCATCCGTTAGCTGTTCACTGATTTTATTCCGGAATTCAGCATTGCTTTTCATGATTTTGTTCATTATTCCGGTTCTTTCATCAATGTTTGCATTGATAACCTTCATATCCGGATTATCTTCCAACATAAATGATTGGTTCTTTGCCCAGTTTTCATTTAGCTGGCTCCTAAGTGACAAAATTTCTTTCTGATGGGGTGTGCTCAATTCAAAAATTTTCTCTCTTTGCTCATCCGTAAGATTTAAAATATAAGGGCTATACTGATTAAGAAACATCATGCGCATTCCCTGCTGACCAAAACCTCTACCCTGCCGGGCAAAGCCTCTGCCTCGTTGGGCAAACAAATTAATGCTTGTTGTTAACATTAAAGCAACAAAAAGTGCTAATACTAATTTTGATTTAGGTGTTTTCATTTTATTAATTTTTATAAAGTTAAACATTTTTTTAATTTGTGTTTTCATACATTAGACAATTAGATTTCGCTGTTTATTCCTTTTTTTTTTAAAATTGGCTTATGGAAAAATAAATAATCAGCGATTTCTGATGGTGTCTCTTTTCCTCCTCATTTCCGGACGATGTTGAAAATTCCTTCTGCCCTTATATGGAGGCTTCCTTTGTGAAAATGATTCCATTTTTTGTATCTGCTCATCCGTGAGCAACGGTTTCAACTCAGAGTGATATTCCTTTAGCATGTTCCTGAATTCTTTTGCATATTCTTTTCTGACATCCTGGCTCTTTTTAGCAAATTTCTCAAGAACAGGCAGAAGATCTTTCATCTGTTCCTCCGTTGGTTCAACCATCCTGAGCGTCCGGTATTTAAAACCTTCGGCAGACGAAAAGGAACGAAAGCGCTTTAATTGTTGATTTCTGATTATCCCACTGGTTAAAAAGCCCAGGAAAAATCCAATTACAAGGGTTATAGCAATGATCAGTACAGGTTTATTTTTCATCTGTTTATAATTTATTTTTAATGGTCAGATGCAGCTCGCATGACAAAATTTAATCATACCACTGTGTGTCAAAATAAATAAAATTTTGTCATGCTCGGTTCATGGCAACCAATATTAAAAGTCAGATAATAAATAGCTAATCAGGTTATCGTCAGAAAAGGATTCCACTCCGGTAAAGGCATCAAGCGAAAATGACCCTTCTGAGATATAAATGCTTATAAGTAAAATCAAAATGGCGGCAATTCCTGAAATTGCAACTCTTTTGAATACAAAAAACAGGTTTTTTGCAAAATCAAACTCGATAATTTTCCCGTTTCTTAATTTATGGATCCGGTTCATAACCCTCGATTCAAAGAAAGGCTTAAACCGGTATTCCTGGGAAGAGAATACTTCCCTTAATTTCAGGAGTTTCTTCTTTTCACTCCTTAACTCATCCGATTCTGATAAAACCTTCTCTAATTGTTTCCTTTCGTCCGGCGATAATTCTTCATCAAACGATTTCATCAATAAATCAAGTAATTTTTTATTTTCCATTTCTTAATTGAATTAGTTTATCCAATATACTTTTCAATTTTGTTTGTGCCCTTGCCAATCTTGATAGTACAGTGCCAGTTGGCAAATCAAGGATTTCTGCAGTTTCTTTGGTGCTATATTGATCAAGCAAACGTAACACAACCACTGATCTGAATTTAGGTTCAAGCGATTGCAAGGCTTTTTGAACTATTTCTTTTGTATCTCTTGAATCTTCAACATCTTCAGGATCCGGTTGATCAAACTCCTTTTCTTCAAGTATGTTTGCAGAAAAAAATAGTGACCTACTTCTTTTTCTTCTCTTGAGCTCGTTAAGTGACAGATTAATCGCAATCCTGGTCAGATAGGTACCAAGGCCTGAATCACCTCTGAAATTATGAAGCGATCGGTAAAACCTGACAAAGGTTTCCTGTCCTATATCATCTGCTTCTGGAGTATTTCCGAGCATTCCAAGTACTGTTTTTGCAACCTGTTGTTCATAACGGGTAATAAGTGTAGCGAAGGCTCCTTCGTTTCCTTTTCTGGCTTCACCAATTAACTCCAGGTCATTCAAACTCGAATAATCCTTCACCTATTTCATATTTGATTATTAGACAATTCCCATTCAGGATTTATTCCCAAAATGTCTTATTATTTTAAAATTAAGAGTTCTTAAATTCTAATTAAATTGATGCTTAAAATTGAACATTGTAACAATAAATATACAAATGCCTAAAATGCCTAAAATGATCTAAAATGTCTAAAATTAATAATTTAACGTGAGTTTGGGATAAGCAATAAATTTTTATATTTGAATATAAGTTGTTTACCAGATAAGATTTGTGAATTCTTTGTGTCTTCATCCCGAAACCCGATAGTTATCGGGTTTCGGGATCGTGGCAGTAATTTTATATTCCTGATTGACTAACCCAGCCATTTATGGCGGGGATTTGGAAAATATAACCAAAGTAGAGGAATTCTGAAAATTCTGTATTTTGAATCTTACAAAATTTTCAGAATTCGAAAACTGGAGAAGAAATCATTTAACCTCCGCCATAAATGACGGAGTTAGTCAAATATAAATATTTTAAAATTCCGCTTTTAATGAATTTTACCCAACTTAATAAAGTCATAAAAACCTGTAAAAACTGCAATTTGCATGAAACCAGAATTCATGCTTTATGTGGCGAGGGTAATAAAAAAGCAAAAATGATGCTTATTGCCCAGGCACCAGGGAAAGAAGAAGATAAGTCAGGTAAAATGTTCATTGGTCCTTCCGGAAAAATCTTTCATGAGCTTCTTAAAAAGGCAAATATAAATAAGGAAGCAATATATCTTACCAATTTGATAAAATGTTATTTACCAAAATGCCGGCGCCCTTCCAAAAACGAAATTGAACAATGCACAAAATACCTTGATAAAGAAATTGAGCTTATAAATCCGACTATCCTGGTGCCCTTAGGATTTCATGCCACCCGGTACGTTTTCAATAAATATGGCTTACAACGACCTCCAAAAAAGGAATATACTCACTTATTTGGCACTGTTTTTCAGGCAGGATCGATTTTTGTTTTTCCACTTCGGCATCCAACCGCCTTACTGTTTAACCCGAAAAAAAGAGACACCATGCAACATAACTACAATAAGTTAAGGGAACTTTTTGACTAGTCAGGGTACGACCCGTCCGACTTGCGTCAGCCGCCAGCCCGACTGCCTGCCTGACCGAGTCATTCGGGCAGGGCATCAGCTAGGCGGGTTTCAGTTCGTGCCTTGACTAAACGAGAACATGGTAGTTGAAACAGATCTGCCAAAGCTGGCAGGTCAATTCGTCCTCCAGTTTGTCCTACGAGTATTTAAAAAGGACCTCGTAAAGGCAGAAATATTAAAGGATCTTTTTCCTTTTCCGGTCCATGTAGCAGTTTCATCTTGATGAACGACAGTAGTTGAACCGGTTTTCTATTTATACATTTTTATTCTACAATAATCCGACCCCTCCGGGGTCGATGTTTCGGAGTAACTCTTTCAGGTCTGTGCCATAGGCCTGCCCGAATGACTTCGGTCGGGTGGGCATACCTTCTGGACAACCAATAACAAACAACTTATATTAATTATTTCAAAGCAATTTGAAAAATCATTATGTTTGTAAAAAAATTAACCGGGTAAACCGGAAAAAACAAAAAATAAGTAAGCTAAAACATCTATTACCATGAAAAAAAGTTCTTTCTCTAAATTCGTAGTAATCCTTTTATTAAGTTTATTACTGATAACTTCCTGCCGGAATGAAAAACCCGGCTCTGAAAGTGTTCCAGAATACACATTCAGGTTTGCCTTTTTAACGGATATTCATCTTCAACCCGAAAAAAATGCCGTTGAAGGATTCCAACAGGCAATTGATACGTTAAACAAGCTTAAACCCGATTTTGTCATTACCGGGGGCGATCTTATTATGGACGCCCTGGCTCAAACCGAGGGACGTGCGGACACATTGTATAATCTTTACCTGGAGGCAATAAAAGAGATCGATATGCCCATATACAACACCATAGGCAACCATGAACTGTTTGGTATATATGAAAAAAGCGGAATAGATCCCTCCCATGAATTTTATGGCGATAAAATGTTTGCAAACAGAATCGGCGAAAAACATTACGCTTTTAATCATAAAGGCTGGAGGTTTTATATCCTTGATGCTATAGACGAAACAGAAGAGAGAACATATTACGGGCATATTGACCAGGAACAAATGGATTGGCTAAAACAAGACCTTAACAGTGTGGATCAAAATACACCTATAGCCATAAGTGTCCATATTCCATTTATTACGGTTCAAACCCAGCTTTTACAGGGTCCCCTGGCGCCAAACGGTCCGGGTAGTGTGATTACAAACGGTCAGGAGGTACTGGAACTCTTCAAAGATTTTAATCTGAAACTTGTTTTACAAGGTCATTTGCACTTCCTCGAGGATATTTACGCACAGGGAATTCATTTCATTACCGGAGGAGCCGTAAGTGCTGCCTGGTGGAACGGCCCGAGAAACGGTATGGAAGAGGGATTCCTTTTAGTTAAGGTATCAGATGATGAATTGACCTGGGATTATATTGATTTTGGATGGGAGGTTGAAGAATAGCCAGGTTTACTCAACTGATTTTACATGACCTGGAACTAATCAGTGTGATGAATTGGAAAATCAGAATATTATAACCTATAACAAATAACTATTAACCTGATACCCAATGAAGGATTCGTCCGTTAATAAAAAATCCTTTGGCACTGCTCCTGTCTTTTTTACTGCCATTTCCACCATTCTGGGAGCCATTCTGTTTCTCCGTTTTGGTTTTGCTGTTGGTACATTAGGATTTTTTGGGGTATTGCTGATCCTTCTGGTCGGGCACATGGTCACAATACCCACAGCATTGGCCCTATCAGAAATTGCCACCAATGAAAAAGTTGAAGGCGGGGGTGAATATTTCATCATTTCCCGCTCATTCGGATTAAACATTGGAGCAACCATCGGGATCTCCCTGTTTTTTTCACAGGCAATCAGTGTAGCGTTTTACGTAATTGCCTTCACCGAGGCTTTTGAACCTGTATTCAATTTCTTCAGGGATCGTTTCGATATCGTTCTTCCACGACAGGTAGTCAGTCTGCCGGCAATGGCATTATTATCCTTCCTGATATTGAAAAAAGGCGCTAACCTGGGTGTAAAAGCATTGTATTTTGTGGTGGTTATTTTATTCATTTCCTTAACTCTTTTTTTTCTTGGCGAAACAGAATATTCCCAGACCAGTGAACCGAAATTCTTTTCGGGCTCATTCCGCAATATGAGTGATTTTTTTATTGTTTTTGCCATTGTTTTTCCGGCATTTACCGGGATGACTGCGGGAGTTGGCCTTTCAGGCGATCTTAAAAACCCCAGACGATCAATACCTTTAGGTACCATAACGGCTACTGTTTTAGGAATGATCATTTATCTGTTCATATCCTGGAAACTGAACATTTCTGCCAGTCCGGAAGACCTTGTCTCAAACCAGCTCATAATGAGTAAAATTGCTCTTTATGGTGTCATCGTTAT
>DAOVQI010000203.1 GCA_030628785.1 Bacteroidota bacterium | reverse complement strand
GATTAGTTTAGATTTGAAACATTGCAATTATATTATGGTTTTTACAAAAAATTAATGCATTTTAGTGGTCAGACGAGTTGAGCCCATGCTCTTCCCGATAATATGCATCTTTAACATCTTTCTAAAAGAAGGGTGATAAAATGAATATTATTACATTTGTTTTATGTAAAAACAGAATTTCTAAAATAATTAAATATCAACAATTTATAATAAGAGAAAATATGGCAGAAGATAAATACGGTGTTGCTGAGGCTTTACACAGGCTCGGTATAGAGAAAATAAACTCAGGGGTTACTACCGGAACCGTTTGGTTTGATCCAAAGGGTGATGTAACATCATCGGTTTCGCCGATTGATGGGAAGGAAATTGCAAAAGTAAAAAATGGCACCTATGAAGATTATGAGAAAGTCATTTCCCGTGCTCAGGCGGCTTTCAATGTCTGGCGGAAATTACCGGCACCACAGAGAGGAGAAATTGTCCGCCAAATTGGAATGGCATTAAGAGAGGCTAAAAATGATCTTGGTTTACTGGTAACTCTCGAAATGGGAAAAATAATCCAGGAAGGAATGGGCGAAGTGCAGGAAATGATTGATATTTGCGATTTTGCCGTAGGACAGGCAAGGTTTTTAAGCGGTATCACCATGCATTCTGAACGGCCGGAACACCGGATGTATGATCAGTATCATCCATTGGGGCTGGTAGGAGTGATTTCTGCTTTTAATTTTCCTGTTGCGGTTTGGTCATGGAATACCATGTTAGCTGCCATATGCGGCGATGCAGTAATATGGAAACCCAGTTCCAAAACTCCCTTAACAGCTATAGCTACTCAGAAAATTATAAGCAGGGTTTTAAAGGATAATGATGTACCTGAAGGAATTTTTTGCCTCTTTATAGCCAAATCATCCGTTCTTGGGGATAATTTTATTGGGGATAGCAGGATACAATTATTTTCCGTTACAGGCTCAACTGCAGTTGGAAAACGGGTTGGTGGGGTAGTTGGAAAGCGACTTGGAAAGACAATCCTGGAATTGGGAGGCAACAATGCCATTATCATTTCCGATAGTGCCGATCTTGAAATGTCTATTCCTGCCATTGTCTTTGGCTCTGTTGGAACGGCAGGACAACGGTGTACTACCACCAGAAGGCTTATCATTCATGAAAAAATATTTGATCAGGTTAAAACAAACCTGATAAATGCATATGGTCAGATTACTAAAAGGATAGGTAACCCTTTGGATCCGGAGGTTCTTATGGGACCACTTGTTGATTTTAATGCGGTAACCATTTTTAAGCAAGCACTGGAGCAAATTAAAAAAGAAGGAGGAAAAATCATTTTTGGAGGAGAAGTGCTGCCGGAAAGCACCTATGGCTCTCCTAATTATGTTGTTCCTGTTTTAGCTGAAGCGCAAAATCACTATGATATTGTCCAGGAAGAAACCTTTGCCCCTATACTGTACTTAATAAAGTACAAGACCATAGAAGAGGCGATTGAGTTGAATAATGGTGTACCCCAGGGGTTGTCATCGGCTATATTTACGTTAAATGTACGGGAAGCTGAAATGTTCCTTTCAGAAGTTGGTTCTGACTGTGGGATTGCCAATGTAAACATAGGTACGTCTGGTGCTGAGATTGGTGGTGCTTTTGGTGGAGAGAAAGATACCGGCGGTGGCAGGGAGTCTGGTTCTGATGCATGGAAAGCTTATATGAGACGGCAGACCAATACCATTAATTATGGTAAAGAACTACCTCTTGCTCAAGGAATAAGATTTGATTTTTAGAAATTAATTATCGATAACTTGTTAGTAAGTTTTGTTTTCTAAGTGCCTAATGACCTGAATTTGAAAGGAAGGAAAGCATAGGATGCGGCTTAGCCGGCGTGGTATAGGATTCTGCTTTTAACCATTGCTTTAATGGTTTTGATAATACTTTCCACATCGTAGCCACATTCCAGATAAAGTTCCTGCTGTGTTCCGTGATCGACAAAATGGTCGGGTACGCCTAACCGTTTTACTATAGACTGGTAGCCATGATCTGACATAAATTCAAGGACAGCGGATCCCAAACCTCCGACAATGGTACCGTCTTCAATGGTGATTATTTTCTTAAAGTTCCTAAAAACCGTATGCAGGATATTCTCGTCAAGGGGTTTTACAAACCTCATATCGTAATGACAAACGGAGATATTCGCTTTTTTCAATTTTTTGGAAGCTTCCACCACCAGGTTGCCAATATGCCCAATGGATAATATCACAATATCTTCACCTGTCTGAATCAATCTGGCTTTACCAACTTGAACTTTCTTCATGGGCTTTTTCCAATCCGGTATCACCCCGGTTCCTTTTGGATAACGGATTGAAAATGGACCTTTATTCCCCAGTTGAGCAGTATACATCAGGTTTCTTAATTCCATCTCATCCATAGGGGCGCTTACGATCATATTGGGAATACAGCGGAGATAAGCAAGATCAAAGACCCCATGATGTGTTGCCCCGTCACTACCCACGAGACCACCCCGGTCGAGACAAAAAACCACGTTAAGGTTTTGAATAGCCACATCATGAATTACCTGATCATAAGCTCGTTGCATGAAAGATGAATAAATGTTACAGAATGGTATCATACCTTCTTTTGCCAGGCCTGCCGAAAATGTTACGGCATGTTGTTCGGCAATTCCCACATCAAAAGTTCTTTCAGGCATTTTTTCCATCATAATGTTTAAGGAAGACCCCGTTGGCATGGCTGGAGTAATACCGACGATCTTAGGGTTTTTTTCTGCTAACTCAAGAATGGTATGGCCAAAGACATCCTGATATTTTGGAGGAATAGGTTTTTCGGATTTTATTTTTAAAATTTCACCGGTGTTTTTGTCAAATTTACCGGGTGCATGAAATTTTGTTTGATTCAGTTCTGCCTGCTTAAAACCTTTTCCCTTAATGGTTTGGCAGTGTAGAAGTTTTGGACCTGGTATCTGTTTCAGGTCGTTTAATACCTGGGTTAAATGAATAACGTCGTGACCGTCGACAGGACCAAAGTACCTGAAATGTAAGGATTCAAATAAATTACTATGCTTTAATAAAGTGGATTTTAATCCATGCTCAATTTTCTGAGCCATAGACCGGGTATTGGGAGCTATCTTGCTTATTTTTCCCAACAGGTGCCAAATTTCATCTTTCAGCTTATTATAGGTTGGGGAGGTAGTGATGTCCAGCAAATATTCCTTAATGGCGCCTACATTTTGGTCAATGGCAATATTGTTGTCGTTTAAAATTACCAGAAGATTGGACTTCTGTATTCCGGCATTATTAAGACCTTCAAAAGCCAGTCCGGCAGTAAGGGCACCATCGCCGATCACTGCAACAATCTGCCGGTCTTCTTTTTTTTGTTTTGAAGCTATAGCCATTCCCAAAGCGGCTGAAATGGACGTGGAGGCATGTCCGACACCAAAGGCATCATATTCGCTTTCGCTGGGTTTAGGGAATCCGCTGATTCCTTTGTATTTCCGGTTAGAATGAAACCTGTCCCTTCTGCCTGTTAGGATTTTATGCCCGTAAGCCTGGTGCCCGACATCCCATATTAATAAATCGTTGGGTGTGTCGAAAACATAATGTAATGCAACCGTTAATTCCACAACACCCAGACTGGATGCAAAATGACCAGGATTAGAGCATACAACGTCAATAATAAATTCGCGTAATTCTTTACAAACATGTATCAGCTCATCGTGATCGAGCTTTTTTAAATCTGCTGGTGACGAAATACTGTGCAATAGATTTTCTGACATGGATTTTATCTGACAGGTTTATTCACCCATAATTACCAGTGGTAAAGATACTAAGTTATTTTCAAATCAAGCTTTAAAATATAGCCTCTATTATTCATAAACTATAGATCAAAAAAAATATCAATAGCCCCGCCCTAAAGGACGGGGCTATTGATAAATTAATCACCAAAAGTTTATGAACTAAGCGAAGCGATCTCACGTAAGTAATTAATCAGGTTAGTACTATTAGCTGACAGTCATTTATGGTTTACCCAGTGAAATTGCTTGCCCTGTGTAATCCACGAAGTGGTGCAACGCAATTACACAGGGCGGGCAATATTTCACGGGGTCATTCTCCGGAAGGAGTCCTTCGGACAATTGTCATTCGTAGTCATTCATTGTTTTTCCTATCTTTGTTGAAGTGTTCTTTTTAACTAAAAATATTTTTATAATGCGACCTGTAACCAGGATTTTTCCGGCAATGGTTTTATTTGGTTTATTTGCCACTTCATGCGTCTCAACCCGTCAGTTCAAGGATCTGCAGGAACGAAGCCAGAAGTGTATGGATGAAAGGGACTTATTAAAAAGTGAAAATCAGAAACTTACTGTCACCAACACGGAGATGGCTTCGAAAATGAAAAAAATAGAAGAAAAAATGGCGAGGTTAAATGAAGATATTGAAAAGAAATCAGATGAATTGGATCAGTTGCATAAAGATTATAATAAACTTAACAGGAGGTTTTTTGACCTTCAGAAAGCACAGGAGGAACTGATAAAAGGAAACGTGAAAGAAACAAAACGACTACTTAAACAATTACAGGCAACCCAGGAAGATCTTCAGAAAAGGGAAGATAGATTGCGGGAACTGGAAAAAACCCAGGCTGCTGAAAAAAGTAATCTTGAAGCGTTACGTTATGAACTCGATAAACGGAATACACGATTAGTTGAACTGGAAAAAATACTTTTCAAGAAAGATTCAGTAGTTAATGCTTTGAAGGACAAAGTCTCTTCCGCTTTGTTAGGGTTTGAAAACAATGGTTTGACTATTTCAATAAAAAACGGGAAGGTGTATGTATCCCTGGAAGAGCAACTTTTGTTTAAAACCGGAAGCACGGTGGTTGATCCGAAAGGAGTAACTGCATTAAAAGATTTAGCCCGGGTCCTTGAACAGAACCCGGATATTAATATCATGATTGAAGGACATACTGACGATGTTCCTTACCGTTCCGGTGGCGGACCGATTAAAGATAACTGGGACCTTAGCGTTAAAAGGGCAACAGCAATTGTCAGGATATTACTTGATGATTCTAAGATCGATCCCAAACGTTTCATTGCAGCCGGCAGGGGGGAATTCCTGCCCGTTGATCCTGCTAAAACTGCTGAAGCAAGACAAAAAAACCGGAGGACCGAAATCATTCTGACACCAAAACTGGATGAACTATTCAGGATTCTGGAAACTAATTAGTTTCTGGTTTCTAGTTTTTTCAAGAAAAAGATTAAACATTGCTTGAGGACTTCCTTTTATTACGGAAAATAAGTTTAAGAAAACTATCCAATTTTATATGTCTGGGTTTGAGTTATCAATTATCCAGGATGTTGGGCAAAGTTATAGTTTGGGGCCAGCCCACAACCCTTTCCATCGAGCCAACCAATTTATGTAATTTGTTATGTCCTGAATGTCCGGTTGGGGCAGGAAATTTATCAAGGAGTACTGGTTTAATGAATACAGATTTGTTTAAAAGAATTATTGAAGAAATCCATAAAAACCTTTCATACCTGATTTTTTATTTCCAGGGGGAACCCTATATCCATCCGGAGTTCTTTAATATGATCCGGTATGCACATGTTAAGAAGATCTTTACCATGACCTCTACGAATGGCCAATTTCTTACCGATGAAATGGCAAAAAACACGGTTCAGTCCGGACTCGACAGCCTGATTATATCCATTGACGGAACAACACAGGAAGTTTATCAACAATACCGTAAAGGAGGTGAGCTGGATAAAGTAATTGCAGGTACCCGGTATCTGATAGAATGGAAAGAAAAATTAAAAACTAAAAAGCCGGTTATTGTTTTTCAATTTTTGGTTCAAAGAGGCAACCAACATCAGATTAAAGACATAAAAGAGTTGGGGAAACAATTGGGTGTAAATAAAGTATCGGTTAAGACCATTCAGATATATGAAACTAAACGGGATAGCCCATTCCTTCCAACACTCTCGAAATATGCAAGATATGTTAGAAAGGAAGATGGTTCGCTGGCAATAAAGAATTCGTTAAAAAATTTTTGCCGGAGACTCTGGAGCACCTCGGTTATTATGTGGGATGGGGTGGTTGTCCCCTGCTGTTTTGATAAGGATGGCAAATATAAAATGGGAAATGTAAAAAACAATACATTCAGAACGATTTGGCGGGGTGAAAAATATTTCAATTTTAGAAATGCTATATTAAAAAATCGCAAACAATTTGATATTTGCAGGAATTGTACGGAGGGATTAAAAACCGGGATTTTTTATTGATTACTAAGTTTTGTAATTTTATTTCAGACATTGAAAATGAGTTCTTTTTCAATACTAATTAATTTTCAATAAACAAGTAACT
>DAOVQI010000024.1 GCA_030628785.1 Bacteroidota bacterium | reverse complement strand
TTCATTGCTAATATATTATAATGTACTTGATAATAATGATTTATTATTAAGTTCATAACTATTTCCTCTTGATATCCTTAGCCTCAGCACGCTGTCGCTGAAGCTTTAGCGTAGGCGCCCTCAGCCTTAGCCTTTACCACTTTGTTCCAAAATTAGAGGATAACTTTAATTTAACTATTCTTTTTAATTAATTTGCGAAGTTATGTTCTTATTGTTTTTTGGTGCTTTTTGTATCGAATAAAAAGGACTTTATGAACATATGCCTTATTTAACGGGTTCATTTAACAGATCCATAAACTCGGTGGTATTTGCTTCCAGTTTAAAAACAACCTTTTCAACTTTGGATACAAGGATATTGTAGGCAAAATAGGCAATTATCCCCACAATAAGACCGGCAACTGTTGTAATCAGGGCAGTATAAATACCGTTGGAAAGCGTGGAAACATCGATGTTGCTGCCGGCATTGGCCATGTCGTAGAAGGCAATGATCATTCCTATAACCGTACCGAGGAATCCGATCATAGGTGCTGCTCCTGCAACGGTTGCCAAAGTAGGCAGTCCTTTTCCAGTTTGTAGATTTCAAGTTTTCCGATGTTTTCAATGGCAGCATTAATATCGCTTAAAGGTCTTCCGATCCGCTGAATACCTTTTTCGATCATTCTGGATACCGGCTTATCGGTAGATTGGCAGAGGGTCAGAGCTGATTCAATTTTTCCGTCATGAATAAAGTCTTTTATCCGGTTCATGAACTGCAGATCTTCAACTGAGGCTTTTCTGATAACAAAAAACCGTTCAACAAAAATATAAACGGCAATGATCGATAAAAGAATGATAGGTACCATAATCCACCCGCCTTTAAAGGCGAGTTCCCAATATGATAACGTGATTTCCTGTGCCTCTTCAAACGGGATTCCCCCTGAAACCGTGTCAGTTAAATTAATCTGATACAAAACAAACAATTTACTCATTTTTAGAATTTTATTTTTTGCGAATTTATAAAAAAACGAGATATAAATTATAATATTATATCTCGTCAATAATATAACTTATCAACATTTCAGCCAAACATCAGGAAATATACTCCGGCACCCGCAAAATAACCATCAATTCGAAGTTGATTTATTAAGAGTGGGATTTTATTCTTTTTCTTTTTTTGTAGCGACCATATTCCAGTACTTCTGTAACAATTCCTGAAAATTATTAAATTCCTCACGGTAAAATAATCCGATTCCCTGAGTATAAGGTGCCCATTCATAGATTAATTTATCGTTTGCCCGGGTAAAGGCTTTAACTCGTAATTTTCCGCTTTGATTAATTTTAACATCTACATTAAAATCGCCTGCAATATTACTTGTGTTGGTTTGAGTTGCCTGGTTTCCTCTGACATCGACATTTCCGTTTATAGTGACTCTGTCGTTTAATAATTGAGTTGAAAGTGCTACTTCCATTTCGTTGGAAGTGATTTCATCTCCTGGCCGGTAATTAAATCCTATATCGAAATCGTTGCTGATTTGTGATAACCAATGGTTTAATTGGTTTGAAAGGAGCTCGCTTGTTGCAATTCCTACAGCAGGTGAATAACCGGGAGTTGATGGTTGAAAAGTTGAAGGTGTAAGGTTAGGATCGGGTAAAAAACTGTTAATTACCAGTAATGATAAAAACTGTTTGCTTAATTCTTCATCCGTGTTGATGGAATTCTTTAAATATGTTTTGGTCTCCTCATCAGCCGTAGGGAGAAAAATATCAAAATTGATATTTGGATTCATTAATTTCTCACTCAATATTAGATGACACTCAACCGGAATTCTTTTTTTATAGGTTTCATCCGAGAGTAATGTATTTAAGGATGTTTTAAGATTATAAACACCTCTGATATCAATGTTAGCATCCCTGAGATCACCATTCCAGGTAATACTTCCGCCTTTCCGTAACTCCAGTTTTTTATTGATTATATTTTGCAGAGTGAATAAATAATCTCCCTCTTCAATACGTACAGTACCATAGATATTAAATTCACGCTGTGGATTTATTTGAAGGTTAAGGTTTCCTTCACCACGCCCTTTCATTATATCACCTATCTTTGAATCAAAAATAATCTGAATTTCAGCATCAGGTGTTACTTCCAGGTTAAAATTCATTCCGAATCCTGAAAGGTCAACTTCATATTGATTTTTTATCTCTTTACCTGTCGTTTCATCAGGAGTGCCTATGAAAGTTACAAATGTATATTCGGTGATATCCTCTTCAGCATTTAATGGTATGAATAACCGGGTATTCTTCTCGGTTTTAGCTGAGATATCAATGAAAATTTTTTTCGGAGGTCCACTGATATTTACAATTCCGGTACCAAATCCATTTCCGTAAAATTGTCGATTATTCTCTTCGTCAGTGGCTATGAACAAAAAATTCTTTGCATCCAGCTTAATATTGAAGTTAAAGTTCTTAAAATTATCATGAGTAATTGTACCATTTGAAATGGCGATATTTCCCTCAGGATCATATAGTTTCATATTTTCAAACAGAATGGTATTATCCCTGATTCTGATTTCTTCCGAAAAATTATATTGCGTTTGTAAATAATTTATCAGGAAAGAGGTTTTCTGTAATTTAATATTTCCATTGATCAGGGGATTTTTCAACGTTCCGGCGATAACCAGATTACCGGTAGCAACTCCGACCAACTCCGTTGCAAATTTTTCCATAAACGGCTCAAACATATTTAACCGCAACTTATCCAAACGCAAATCAAATAATACTGATTTGTCTTCAGGCTTGTAATCACCCTCAATATCTATTGTTTCGATATTACCATGGGATGACCAGGTGTGCAAATGCAAAGCCTTGTTTAAGGTATCCCATGTGCTGATTATTTGGGTATTTCCAAAGGGCTCCTGGTTAACCGTAAATTCTTCAATGAAAATATCTGACTGAAACAGCGGGTTGGAATATAAACTTGTCAGGTTTGCGTGTCCGTTTATTATTCCTAATATTTCGAGCTTTTTACCGGAAAATGCGTTCAATGTAGCCAGGTGCAGATTATTAAATTCAGATTTGAGAGTATCCTTTATATTTTCAGAAATTGCGCCGTTGAGGTAAAATAACTGATCTTTTTTCTTTACCGAAAAATCATGAATATTAATTGTCCTTCTGTCGATTGTAATTAAACTTTCATTGACAGACCAAACGGAATCCTTAACAAAAATTTTTACAGGTTTAATTTTTATTTCAAGCTTGGGTTTGTTTGATCCGGGCTTAGGTGAGAATTTTACTGAGGTAAGAAGATCTCCTGAGGTTTTAAGTGTATCTTTATTGTGCCAGTTGATCCTTAGACTAGCAGAATCATCCTTTGCGTCAGCATAAAGGTTGAAATTTTCAAGACTGATTTTGTTGTTTACAAAAAACTTATCACCACTGAGCCTGGTTGTAAAGATTTTATTTGTTGTTCCTGCCGTAAGCTCAAACCGGTTCAGGGTTTTGTTCCTGAACCCAAATAATTCTCCCTCACCGTGCAAATGAATCTTGCCTTGTGATGGTGAATATACACCCTTAAGATGCGCATCTTGAGACAGTGAATAGGAAGGTATAAAGAATTGCATTATTTTATCTGTATTTTTAAACCGGATATCAAATGTAAAGTTGTTTTTTGCAATTCCTGTTGTATCGATATCTTCCTCAAAAGCAGAAGGTATAAAATTTTTAATCAGATATTTGAACGATGCAAGAAGGGTGGCGAACTCATAGTTGCCTTTTAACTCACCATCAATAAAATCCGTTCTCAATGTGATTTTGCTAGAATCTTCCTGATTATTTGCCCAAAGGGTAAAATCATAAACATCCAATTCTTCACCCCTGCGTCTGAAGTATGAATTCAACAGTTTTATCTCACCGTTAGTATTATCCAAATTGTCTCCAACAAAATTGGCTGTGATAATAAATGAAAGAAATGATGTGGAATCGTACTTGTCAAAATTCAGCTTGTATAGATTTGCTCTGGGAACGTTGGCGGTAAAGTCAAATTCGGGAATGTCCTGTGAAAAATCAAATCTTCCCAGGAAATTAAATTTCACATTCGGATCATCGATATATACTGATCCATCATACGCTTTTTCAGTAAATGTTCCTGAAAGTTCGATGCCTTTATAGTTGTAATCATTGAATTCCAAATCGTTAACAACACCTTCTAGAGATGCACTGAATTGCTTGCCACGAAAGGTATGTCCATCAAGGGAGGCATTCAGGGTAATTTTACCCACCCAATTTTCAGTTTTAGATAGTTTTCCGATATCAAAATCTTCTGTTTTTAATGTGCCATTAAAGCTAAAGGTTGCCGCTGTGTCAGGCTTAATTAAAAGGTCCGTTGAAATATTTCCAAGATCCGAAGTAAATTTCCCATATGCTACAAAATCATCGATAAAACCTGTAAAGTTTCCTTTATATGTTATTAAACCTAATGCCTGGAAGCCTGCCGGCAGAGTGATCTTTTTCCCGGTTTGGGGATTATTGAATTTTTCGATATCCTCAGTGCCGGTTATAAGCTTTTGAAGGTTGATAAAGATGAATGTTTCTTCGATATTCGGTAAACCAATAAAGTTGAAATCACAGGAAATAGTTGAAATATCTCCGAATCGCAGATTTATTTGCTTGCCTTTTAAATCAGAAATTTTACCACTGAAATTTCCTGAAAAAACCAGATTCTGATCAAATCCCTCAAGGGCTGAGACAAAATAACCAACGTCAGAAAGATTTACGTCAGATGAATGAATGTTGGCCGTGAAATGTACCCTGTTAATGAATTCCTTAAGATCAGGGAAATCTTTATAAGATAGTTTCAGGTTTTTTGCATTCACTTGAGATAAGAGTGTTTCGATCTCAAGGTCAACAAAATGAATATGGGTATTGCATATCTGGATTTTGGATATCAACTGGTCAATCTGAAAACCACTTTGGTCTTTGAACGTTAATACATCTATGTTAAAATCAGCAATTGCTTCCTTTATGGATAAGTTTGTCAAGTTTATATTTAAACCGGAAAATCGCAAATCGGAAAAGTTGATTCCTCTCTCCAGTGGTTTGTAATGATATGGTTTAAAGCTAAAACTGGAATTTTTCATTTCAATATTCCGGATATTTATATTCCATCGGGCTTTTGTTGTATCTTTTCGCCTTAATTCATCCGTAATAAACTTGATGTTTATAATATTGTTGGAATCGGTGGTGAAATTTAAAAAAGAATTATTGATGCAAAGTTTATTAATAACAACTTTTCTGGCTTTTCGCTTAAAAGATTTAATTTCAATAACTAGTTCAGGAGCAAACAATAACGTGTCCCCGTGTTGATCTTCAATCAGCAGATTTCTAAAAATAGCCCGTTTGGAAAATAGCAGATTAACAGATTCAAGGGTAAACCTGGCATTAAGATTTTCGGATATTTCTTTGGCGATGATATTGGCAAGCCATGTTTGGGTTTTACTGCTTCGCAAAAAGAAATAACTGGCAGAAGGCAATACTATGATTACCAAAAACAAGATGATTAATATTTTATATATTTTTTTAATATTTTTGATCTTTACATTTCCAACGCAAAAAAAGCAAAAAAAGTTCAAAATTCATTAAAATTAACGATTCAAATGAGTCTTACCATTCTGGGAATAGAATCTTCATGCGATGATACTGCTGCAGCGATCATAAGGGATGGTAATATTCTTTCAAGTATTGTTTCAAACCAGGATGTTCACAAGGAATTTGGAGGAGTAGTTCCGGAACTTGCTGCCAGGGCACATCAGCAGAATATTATACCTGTTGTTGATTTGGCAATTAAGAGGGCCAAAGTTGCAATATCCGAAATTAACGCTATTGCCTTTACGCGAGGTCCGGGGTTGTTGGGTTCATTGCTGGTTGGAACATCTTTTTCAAAAGGATTTGCACTTTCACAGGATATACCTTTGATCGAGGTCAATCATTTACAAGCACATGTTTTGGCACATTTTATAAAAGTGAAAGGGAAGAAAACCCGGTTTCCGAAGTTCCCGTTTCTTTGTCTCCTGGTTTCCGGTGGTCACACCCAATTGATTATAGTTCGAAATTATCTTAATATGGAAACCATTGGCCGGACAATTGATGATGCGGCGGGTGAAGCATTTGATAAATGTGCAAAGATAATGGGACTCCCATACCCGGGGGGACCCCATATTGATAAAGCAGCAAAGGGAGGAAATCCCAAAGCCTATATATTCACAAAACCAAAAGTTAAAAACCTCGATTTTAGTTTTAGCGGATTGAAAACAGCCTTTCTTTATTTTCTCAGAGACAAAGTAAAGAAAAACCCGGACTTCATCGAAATGAATTTAGCCAACCTTAGTGCATCCATTCAACAAACTATTATTGAGATCCTGCTTGAAAAACTAATTGAAGCAACCGAATTAACCGGGATTAAAGAAATAGGTATTGCCGGAGGTGTTTCAGCAAATTCCTGTTTAAGGGAAAAGATGCTGGCGGAATCGCAAAATAGGAACTGGAAACTTTTTATCCCTGAGTTCAGATTTGCAACCGATAATGCAGCTATGATTGCCATTACCGGCTATTATAAGTTCCGGCAGAGTCAATTTGCCGGACTGGATATTTCTCCGGTAGCCAGATTAATTATTTAAAATATCATATTTTTTCAGATTTTATAAACAATTATTTATCTTTACAATTAGCTCAAATTCATTTATGATGGATAGTGTAGTAATTGAAAGCTCCAAAAAAACACCAAAAGTATTGTTGGATCCTGATGGTAAAATACATATCAGCGGAAGATCAATACACGAGGACCCGGCTAAGTTCTATGATCCTCTGCTTCTTTGGATTTTTGATTATTGTAAGGATCCAAGCGAGACTACCACTGTTGATATTGAGTTGGAATACTTTAATAGTGGATCAGCTAAATTTATTTTGAATATCCTGCAGGCCCTTGTCGGAATAACGAAAAAAGGGAATAAGCTAGTTGTGAACTGGCATTATGAGGAAGGCGATGATGATATTTTGGAGAGGGGTGAATATTATGCCTCTATTTTAAATACCAATTTTAATTTTATTGAGTACGAATAGGCTAAATATTTTCTATAAACCGTCTTTTACTTTCGAAATACCTCTCAATAATTTCCTGCGGTTTCGTGATTTTCTTTTATTTCCATTCCAATTTTCATTTTGTGCTTTATGACATACCTTTCCTATTTTCTTCACTTTATATTAATTATTATGTTTTTCTAAATTTTCTCTTTTTATTATATATAACATTACTTTAGCATTAGCAAGGGTAATGCTCCTCAGTTGCCAGGGAATAGTGAATACAAGATGATGGTAATCTACGTTTAAAATATCCGATAATCTTTCTTCTGTAGGATATGTTTTGGTAACTTCATAAATCTTTAAAAGTAATGTAAATGCTTTTTACTCGCTCCCACAGGCCTTCCCACTTGCTGCTCGTGAGATCACCCCGATAGCTATCGGAGTTAAGTTGCCATACTGGCCCTGTGAAATCGAAGATTTATTGCGAAGCAATATTTCACAGGTTAAATTTGCGAAGCTATGTTCTATTATTCGTTATAAAAAATCTTTGTTACTAATTTTTGTTTAATGCTTTGAGGAACTAATTTTTCAGTATAGTACACGACCTTGCTTAAAAATCCGGGCCTGATTATTATTTTCCCTTTCAGCATCTTTTTCATTGTATATTCGGCCACATAACTTGCTTTCATATGTATTAGCCTGGCTAATTTCCCCTTATCCTGCGCACTTTGTGCTGTATGTATATTTGTAACGACAGGCCCCGGGCAAACAATACTGACCTGAACTGATTTGCCTTTCAATTCTTCCCTTAATGCCCGCGAAAATGAATAAACGAACATCTTGGAAGAACTATAAACCGTTTTATAAGGCATTGGAAAGTACGAAGCAATGCTTCCCATGTTGAGAATATATGACTTGGGCTGTTTAAGTAATTCAGGTAAAAATAACCGGGATAGTAATACCAGGGCTGCCATGTTGAGTCGCATGATATTTTCATAAAAGGAAGAATCAAATTTTTCAAAAGGTCCTTCACAACTGATACCGGCATTATTGATGAGTATATCGATATTATACCTGTTTTTTATGGTCCATTCAAAGATTTCATACGGGGCATTTTCATGGGTAAGATCGATAAAATAATAATCGGTTATTACATTATACGTTTTTTGTAAATGGTCTGACAGCTCCTTAAGTTTGGTGCCAGGTAACGCTACCAGAAGGACATTCATTTTTTGCTTTGCACATTCAATAGCAAGTGCCCTTCCAATTCCCGAACTGCTGCCCGTAATCAATGTATAATATTCAGTCATTTGATTTTCCCGGCTATAGCAAGCCGTTTCTAAAATTTTCTGTAAATTCTGGTAATTATTTTCTGCTTAAAATACTGGGGAAGGATTTTCTCGGTCAGAAACAAGAACTTGCTTAATAAGTCTGTTCTGATAACCCTTTTTCCTTTCAGCAATGCTTTTATGGAATACCGGGCAATAAAAGGCGGGTCATTATAAAAGAATTGTATGAACCTGTTTTTACTTCGTAACTCCTCAATTATCCGTGAGTTAGTAAAAACCGGACCCGGGCATGTAATACTGACTTTCACTGGAGTATTCCTTAATTCTTGCCTTAGTGCCATGGTAAATGAGAATACAAATCTTTTTGTTGCAGCATAAACAATTTTATAGGGCATTGGGAAATACGAGGATATGCTTCCAAGGTTTAATATATATGCCTTCGGGAGTTTTTTCAGATCTGTAATAAAAAACCGGGTAAGCAAAACCAATGCAACCATATTTAATTGCATCATGGTATTGTAATATGAGGCGGATTGCCTTTCAAACGGTCCTTCAGTACCCATTCCTGCATTGTTTATCAGCATATTTATTTTGTATCCATTTTCCCTTGTCCAATTATAAACCTTCTTTGGCGCATCTTTTTCGGTTAGGTCAATATGATAATAGTATGTTTTAACCTTATATTTTGATTTTAAATCCACTGCTTGTTCTTCCAGTTTTTCTCCCGGCAAAGCCACCAAAAGCAAGTTCATTCCTCTCTTTGCGCATTCGATAGATATTGCTTTCCCTATACCTGAACTACTTCCTGTTACGAGTGTGAAATAGTCTTCCATAATTTAATTCAAATTGTTAAGCCAGTTTAATGTTTTTTTAATTCCAGTCTCAAGGTTAGTTGGCTCGTATCCTAATACTTGCATTGCCTTCTCATTGGAGGTGTTCCAGTCATTCAGGAATTTTTTAACCCAGCCAGATGTTACCTGAGGAGGCTTTCCAAAAAGATTGCTGACAATTACCTGTATCCAGACGAAAGTAAAAATTAAAAAGACGGGGACCTTTATTATCCTGTATTTTCTTTGCAGGATATTATCTATCGTTCTAAAAAATTTTATATAACTTGCATTGGAACCACCAAGAATAAATTTTTCACCCGATTTCCCCTTTTCCATTGCAATCAGGTGACCCTGCACGACATCATCAATGTAAACATAATTTCCGATTGTTTCTCCGTTCCCCGGTACAAATCTCCATTTTCCCTCCGAATATTTTTTTATCAATAGGGTTACAATATTACTTTCCGTTAAAGGTCCCGGACCATAAATCCTGGTTGGGTTAACAATTACAATATTTTGCCCCTTCTTGGCATATTCAAGTGCGATCTCCTCTGCCTGACTTTTTGTTTTTTCATATTCATTAAAATAATCGATGTTCCGGATTGTGGTTTCGGTAATGATGCCATCGGTTGAGGGGCCGAAAATACCGGCTGTGCTGGTTATAATCGTCTTTCTAATTGATAATTTCCTGACTGTTTCCAGCACGTTTTTTGTGCCCAGCACATTGATTTTATAAAAAGTATCTGGCTTTTTCGTACAAGCTTTAACACATCCTGCCAGGTGAAAAACATAATTGCAACCGGTCATGGCTTCTTCGATCTTGGCAATATCCAATACATCTCCCAAAAAAAATCGTACATTCTTATTTTTGAAATAGTTAACTTTTAAGGGATCACGGGAGAGAAAATGAATCTGGTGACCATGGGCAACAAGCTCATTAACCAATCCTGTGCCTAAAAAACCGGTAGCACCGGTAACGAAAAACTTCATTTTTTAAAAATCATTTCAGGGTTAAATTTAAAAGAAAAATAATCAATGGAAAATACAAAAGAGAATTACCCTTGTTAATTGTTGAAAAATGACCCAATGGTGTAATGAATTTTCCTTTTCAGGTGTTATTATTTCAGAGTGCAACTCATTGTGGATTTCAATCTGATAAAATAAAATGTATTTTTGTTTTCTCAAAATTTAATTTAACGGAATTTCAAATTTGTTTGTTGATATACAATAGGTTATGTTATATTCATAGATATTTTCGTATATAAGGCTGAGGCTGAGGCTAAGGCTAAGGTTTTTTTACCTCTCCATAGGAGTCCTTTGGATAATTTATATCTAATTACTACCCTTTTATGCTGATTTTTAAAATCTTAAACATATTTTTCTATTATAATTATCTAATGTGTTATTATTATTTCTTTATAAAATGAATTTTCTTAGCTGGTATTGAGTTTTATTTATAATAATTATTTCATAGGGCAGGCATCTCTGTAATATCATTGTATGCCAAAGTTTATATAATTCTTTTTCCTAAATCCTTATACCTCTCCTCAGCCTTAGCTTTAGCCTTAGCCTAATGTTAATTCATTTCAAAATTAACCGATTACTATGATAATACCCGTTTTTTTAATTAATTTGCGTAGTTATTTTCTTAAATGTTTTCTATTTTCCCGAACGGATGAAAGAGAAATTAATCAGGGATTTGAATGCCCGTTTTAAGAATAAACAACCAGAAGAAGTATTGTTTTTTTTTATTGATCGATACCGGGGGAGTATAGCTCTTGCTACCAATTTGAGTGTTGAAGACCAGGTTTTAACCCAGATGGTTTCGGCTATTGATCCAACAATTAAAATCTTCACATTGGATACGGGCAGGTTATTTCAGGAATCGCATGAACTGCTTCAACGGACAAATGAGAAGTATGGCATAAAAATCCAGGTGTTTTTCCCTGATGCAAAACAAGTTGAATCCATGGTAAACAATAAGGGAATCAATTTGTTTTACGAAAGTGTTGAAAACAGAAAACTCTGTTGCCATATCAGAAAAATTGAGCCGCTTAATAGAGCTTTGGAAGGGAAGGAGATTTGGATTACAGGTTTGCGAAGAGAGCAAACTGTTTCCCGTTATAATACTAAATTGGTTGAATGGGATGAACCGAACGGATTAATAAAGGTCAATCCTCTTGTACACTGGACAGAAAAACAGGCTTGGGATTACATCCGTGAAAATGAGATACCCTACAATCCGCTTCATGATAAAGGTTTCCCCAGTATCGGATGTCAACCTTGTACGCGGGCAATTCAACAGGGTGAAGACTCACGTGCAGGTCGCTGGTGGTGGGAAAAGACGGAAAACAAGGAATGCGGAATTCATAAGAGATAGGTAAAAAAAATCATAACCAATTAGTATGTTGGGATGTATTATGTAAAAGCTATAAGTTATGGGTTCATCCGAAAAATGAATAGTGTCAGGTGGAAAAATGGAATAGTGGAACGTTTGAGCGAACTTGAGAGCGAAAACCTCATGAGCAGGTTGTGGGAAGGACCATGGGAGCGAATAATAATGGAATGATGGAATATTGGAGTGTTGTTCCGAAGGCATTCTTTCGGTATAACGTATAACCTATAACTTATAACTTTTTACAATTATATTGGATATAAAAAGAGACTAATGAAAACTGAATAGCTACAAAAGGTCAACAGTCAGGTTGACTGGATTTTACGGGCGACTTCCTTGTTTGAAATGATGTTTGCAAGGATGTGAACGGAAACCTCAGTTCCAATTTCCATAAGGAAATCATGTATTTTTTTCGTTTTGTCTTCTTCTTTTTCCAGGATTTGTTTGAGTTCCTTGAATTTCGAGATTGTTAATTTGTTTTCGAGAGCTTGAAGAATCACATTAAAATCAATGATATTGGCGGTTACATCCTTTTCTTCTTGTTCCGGTAAACCCAATGTTTCCAGTTCCATAATACACACTTCCAGAATTTCCTTCCCGGTTCGTTTACATGCATCCAAACTGGAAGTTCCTAAAGTGTCTCGCATCGACCAACTGCTTAAATCGTAGTGGATTTCATCTATTTTCTTAATTTTTGGTGAATCCTTTCCAAAGATCCTTTCCAGAATTAAAATGCTTGAATTCTTCCAGGCATTCAGGTTAAAATCTTTTGCATCTAATTTTTTAAGCTGCTTTTGAAGCAGTTCGATCTTTTTATTTTGCATAATGGTTTTATTTATTATCTTGGTTAAATGTATCGAAATTTTAAAATTGTCTGTTAATATACAGCAAGTTATGATGTTGTGTTATGCCTTTCCCAATAAAAGGCTAAGGCTCAGGATTTAATATCTTCTTTTTAGCCTGGCTATTTCTATACTTTTTATCATTGAATTCGGCTTTTCTATTACTGCCCTGTAGCCCTTGATGAGAACATCTTTTTCTTCATCGCTAATATATATAATGACCTTGATAATAATGATTGATTATTAAGTTCATAACTATTTCCTCTTGATATCCTTAGCCTCAGCCTTAGCCTTAGCCTTGACCACTTTGTTACAAAATTAGAGGATAACTTTAATTTAACTATTCTTTTTAATTAATTTGCGAAGCTATTTTCTATTACTGTTCAAAAATATTCTTTCGTCTGAAGATCTTTGTTCGTTCCCAGTAATTCATTATTGAAAAAGTAATGAATATTAAACCAATGCAAAAAAGAAGTATTGCTGCCAGAATCGAGTTAAACGTGATACCTTCTGCGAAAGTGCTTTGAAACTTAAGACCATATACTACGCCTAAAATTATGATAAAACCGATAATTACTGCAAAGAAATCGTAAAAAGTATAAAGGATACGGGTTGTCTTGTAAATACGGGAACGTTTAAATTGTTCGAATTTCTTCTTTGCCTGATAGGCAGCACGAACTCTGGCTTTTTCACGTTCATACTTAACCCAGTCACGATATTGTTGTTCCCTGACTTCCCGGGAGATGTGTGATTTTCTGAACTGGTTATTGATAAGGAACTCATACGCTTCGTTTATCTTAATAAATTTTTCTTTTGCATCAGAGCTTTTATTGAGATCCGGATGGAATTCCTTGGCTTTAGTTCGGTACGCTTTCTTTATTTCTGACAGGCCGGAGCCTGAAGAAATACCAAGAATTCTATAATAGTGTTGATACATCAGAAATCATTTACATCATGCAATATACTGAAATATTAGATATCAGGGGTATTCTAAAAGATGGTTTTATTTGAATTTTACCCTGTGCACGCGGAGGCGAAGCCGGAGCTAATAACCACTGAATGACTGTTAGATTCAGGCAACGAACTTAAAGTATCCAGGTTAGAACAACCGGAATCGTGCCAAGTGCAAGATTGAGCAACCCTGCCTCAAAATAAAATGCTATATTTATATAAGAAAAATATCGGATGCTGCAAATTTTAAAATCGGAAAAAATTCCAATTAAGTTATGGCTGAAGGATATAGAGCCGGGAGCTCTACAACAGGCTAAAAACCTGGCGAACCATCCCTATGCCTTTAGCCATATCGTGATTTTACCTGACTGTCACCTGGGATATGGGATGCCTATTGGGGGAGTGATGGCAACAAAAAAAGTTATTATCCCGAATGCTGTGGGCGTTGATATCGGATGTGGAATGTCTGCCGTAAGAACCTCACTGACTGGAATTAATATGTCTGATGTAAAGCACATCATGAATGAAATCCGGAAACTGATCCCATTGGGATTTAAACATCATAAAAGGCCTCAGGATCCGGGCTTAATGCCCAAACTAAAATCAGGTGATTATAATATCTCTGATTTGCCGGTTGTTTCAAGGGAATATAACAGTGCATTATGTCAATTAGGAACACTTGGCGGAGGAAATCATTTCATTGAAATTCAGAGAGGATCGGATGGGTTTATATGGATTATGGTCCACTCAGGTAGCCGGAATATCGGGAAGCAGGTAGCCGACTATTACAATAAATTGGCTAATTCCCTGAACATTAAATGGGGGTTTGAAGCATTAAAGAAAATGCAGTTAGCGTATTTGCCATTGGAAATTGAGGAAGGACGGCTTTACTGGCTGGAAATGCAATACTGTGTAGATTTTGCTTTTGCCAGCAGGAAGTTAATGATCGAAAGGATTATGGTAGTTTTCAGGAATGTTTATAAAGGCAATATTTCGTTTGCCCCTATGATTAATATCGCACATAATTATGCGTCGGAAGAGAAACATTTCGATCAAAATGTTATTGTTCATCGAAAAGGCGCCACTCAGGCAAAAAAGGGTCAAACCGGAATTATTCCGGGTTCTCAGGGTACCCAGAGTTATATTGTTCGTGGTAAAGGAAATGCAGAAAGTTTTGAGAGTTGTTCCCATGGAGCAGGCAGGGTTATGGGGAGAAAACAGGCACAAAGGGTATTAGACCTTAAAACTGAAATTGCCAGGCTGGACAAAAAACGCATTCTCCATTCCATTCAAACAACCCGGGATCTTGATGAAGCTCCTTCAGCTTATAAAGATATAGGTACTGTTATGAAAAACCAGGATGATTTGGTTGAAATAGTAGTTGAACTGTCTCCTCTGGCGGTGATTAAAGGGTAAATAAAACGTTATAGGTTATAAGTTATATGTTAATTGCTTGATACTGGATACTGGACTGGGTACTGGGTACTGGGTACTGGGTACTGGATACTGGGTACTGGGTGCTGGGGAGAAGGATTGAACTTAGCGTAGCGATCTCACGAATGTAAGTGAGTAATATTGACAACCATTCTGTAAATACGCTTCGCTGTATTTCATAATTTAACAGGGCAAGCAGCAGGATGCAGTATCGGAAAGATGAGGGATGAATGATAAAGGACGAAAGAGGTTGAGGTTAAGATTGAGGTTGAGATTGAAGGTGTAAAAATTGGTGAGTAGGACGAAGCTCCCTGCCCGAATGACTTCGGGCGGGCGGGCGGTTCGTCATTATGGTTTATGAGGATTGAGGTATTAATGTGTTTGTGTGTTAAGGTGTTTACGTGTTTATGTGTTAAATTATTGAACTGTTAAATTGATTGAAACAGTGCATAGAGCAAAGAGTGTAGAGCCGAATTGTATTCGGCTATATGCAGCAACACAAATTCCCCTTGACAGGAGGGGTGGGGGTGTATCAAAACACGAAAAAACACTTAACCGTAAAGTGCGCAAAGAATGCGCTGAGTTCGCAAAGGATTGATATTTAAATAGATAGCATCTTGCGCCCTTTGCGTATACTCTGCATTCTTAGCGGTTAAATATGGTTTTGATACAGCCACGGGATGGTAGATATAAAATTGAGGAAATAATTGGTCAGACCACCTCCCCCCGGCTGTTGC
>DAOVQI010000413.1 GCA_030628785.1 Bacteroidota bacterium | reverse complement strand
ATAATTGTTTGATTGTTATTTACTTTTTTGTGGACTGCTGACTGTGGACTGGCCGCCCGAACGTACCGTTCGGTACGGGCGGGCCGACTATTAACTAATTATTTATAAAACCTGAAAATTAAGGTTTTTTTTAATCAATTTGTGAAACTATGTTCTTAATGTATTAATTCAACTGCTTTCCTTTCTATATAGCTGTGATCAATATAGGGTTCATCATTTTTATGTTTTTCCATCAGTTGTATGCGTTTTGCCAGTAAGTCCTTAATATTTTCACCATATACAAGTTGTGTCTCCCCCTTATCGGTTATAGCCATAAACTCTATACCTGATTCAAGCAAGTTTATTAGTTCATGTGAATTCCGGATCTCTTTTTCTATCATATCTAATATTAATTCCTTTTCCTGCTTTTTCACCTTATTATTTTTTGCTTCCATATATCCATAAACACCTGCTATCCAGGCTGCGATATTTCGCTGGGTCATAAACCAACACCGGAGAGCCTTCAGCCGTATTAACTGATCCCTGATAACATTTTTTTCTTCTGTGTTTTCTGACAGGAGTTGAATTGCCCGGTCAAGAGGTTTCCAGACAAACAAATCCATTCTTTCAACATCCTTTCTGCTCTTTTCAGGTGTAGTCAGTTGAAACAAAACATCCCGGCTAAGGTCGACATTGTTTGGATTATGAGGTGTAGTGCACATAAACTTTTCATAGTAATCCCTGTCCTGTTGGGGAATAGCTTCTATATCCGGTACTAACGGACGAATCCACAGGCGATACCAGGTAAATCCAAATGTTGCATAAAGTGGTGTGATAATTGGAAATGCCATTATAGCTTCTTCGGTTAATTTCCAGGCTTCAAGCAATTTCAGAAATAATTCCTCACCTGTCCATTTTAGCGCCAACTTTTCGATAAATTTTTGAATATCCAGGTCATGATTGAACTGGTAAGCACGGAGAACTTCATGATTAATATTGAAGGGAACCAATCCGGATGGGAAAGCCCCACCACTCTGAGCAATGTGTTCAATTTTATTACCATGCAGTAATTTTAATCGTTCATAAGTTAATACAGGATACGGGATACCAAGCAGAGGTTCAAACATGCTGTGCGGTCCGGCAGAAAAATAATAATGGGCATGACTGTCTTTTAAGTTCAGTTCGTTTAACCGAACCGTTTCCTTTTTATCAAAGTCAAGTTGGTAGATGGTTCCGCCATTAATTGCATTTGAATCAGTGTATTTAGGGTGAGTATAGGGCATCTCCCAGCCTTTTGCAAAAAGCGAGTTGGTTTCCACTTCCAGACCTTTGCCCAGACCTTTCCAAATTGTTTCATGCTCTCCATAAAAGGATTCAAGCCGGGTAATCACTCTGAAATCAGGGTTTATTTCTGATCCTGCGTCCCGCAGTACCCTGAAAAACCGGAGGGCATTTTCTCCCGCAACCTTAGCAATTTCTTCATCATCCTTCCATTCCCTTATCAGGTATGCACCGCCATTCCTGCCAACGTAAAGCGATTTGGTATGCTCAAAACCTGCCCCGCTGTCATTTGTCCAGATAGCCAGGAAACCTAATTCCGGAACTTCCTTCATAATTTTTTGCAGCATTTCGGAGTAGTGTTCCAACACCATTGGGTGTGTAATTGTCAGGTTATATCTCGGTTTAAAGCTACGGAAGGGATGATCAACACGGGCTCCACGCAGCATGGGATATTTCTCAAATATTTTTTCCGGAACCGACCGGGGTTCGAAACATAACAAACCGGGAACCAGGCCATAATTTCTTGCCAATCTTGCATTTTCCTTCAGATAATTCAAGTTTGCTGTAAGATAATCATCGGGATAAATGCTCTTATTTAACCGGCTGTAAACAAACTGATCCAATGCAGGACAGTAGGTATAAAACATGGGATAGGTCTCACCTTTGGGTCCGGTTTCGAGCCCCATTGGAGAGGCTAATCCGTTAATTTCAATATGTGTAAATCCCAGTCTGGCTAATTCTTTCACATAACTGCCCCGGTCTAGATTTTTCTGTATCCTGCCTTCCTGGGTAAGAAAATAGTCGTAGGATACCCTGTTCCATTTAAACGTGGGATAGATAAATCTTCCGGGCGAAAATACTTCAATATCCTGGTCAGACAAGTGTTCAAGCAAATAACAAACGAAAGAATACAGAAAATTGGGATATGAAGCATACAGGATACCGGAAGCTTTCTCATCGATCCGGAAATAAATATATTCATCTTTCCCGGCATCAGGTATTTGGGGAAAACCACCCGTTTTACCTGTGGAAATGTAAAAGTCACCCATTTTAAGCGCGGAAGGGACTGATGAATAACCCTTACAAGTGATACCCGGATAAACGTTCAGAATCTCTTCAATGGAAGTTTGGATTACCCGGGGAGAATTCTCCGGGAAAAGAATGGTCTTTATTCTGGTAAATACCTCACTTATTCTCATATAAAAATATTTTAACTTGATTAATTAGAGTCTGTCTATAAAATCAAACAATTTTTGAATTAATCCCGATAGCTATCGGGACCAAATAACAAAAAACAAATAACAACCGAACGAAATGAGCTCATGAACACCTTTGAAAATTAATTATTTTGTGAATAAATAAATTCGAAATATCAATGATCAAATGT
>DAOVQI010000385.1 GCA_030628785.1 Bacteroidota bacterium | reverse complement strand
TATTCAGGAAAAGATACCGGATATAAGCAAATTTTGTACTAATTGCTCGAGTGCTTCACCAGGTGGATGGAAAGAATATCAGATTGGTATTCGTAAAGGTTTATGGCCGGACGAAGATGAAGGATGAAAGATGAAAGAATTGTTAAATTGTTGAACTCGTCAATCCTAAAATGGTCAAAAGTCGAAAGTCGAAGAGTGAAAATATTTTCCCTTGGACTCTTAGACCTTTGGACCCTTTGACTCTGTAACTCTTAGACTCTTTTTTAATCATCAATTATCTCACTATTCACAAAATATGATAAGTAGATGAAAACATTTATTCTTTTTTCTGTGCTTTTAGCAACTTATAACGCTTTCGGACAAGAAAACGGAATAATATTTCAGGAAGATTTTGAAGCTGCTTCTATTCAGGAAATGGCTTCAAAATGGAATGAGGCAAAAAATAGCGCGAATATGTCATTTTCCGGTGATGTTCCGGAAGGTAGCTCAGGATCTCAATCTCTAATGATGACCTATACACCCGGTCAAAATACAGGAGGACATTTATTTAAAATGTTCCCGGAAGGATACGATTCCCTTTTTGCCCGTTTTTATGTAAAATTTTGCCCTAATCATAGCAAGGTTCATCATTTTATACATATGGGCGGTTATAATCCTCCGACAACATGGCCGCAAGGCGGCGCAGGAGTTAAACCCGCGGGGAACGAACGATTCACAACAGGTATTGAACCGATCAGCGACAAATGGTCATGGGATTTTTATACTTATTGGATGCATATGCGCGGTTATGCCGATCCCAATTATTTTTGGGGGAATACTTTTCATCCCGATCCACCTGCACCAATCAACCGTGGCGAATGGATATGTATTGAACTTATGATGAAGATCAATGATCCGGTTGATTCATATAACGGTGAGCAGGCTTTTTGGGTAAACGGCGAAAAGATCCATCACCTTGGAAAAGGCTTTCCTAATGGTTATTGGATCTGGGATAAATTTTATCCCAATCCGGATAGTTTAGCATTTGAAGGTTTCCAATGGAGAAATGATGAAAATTTGAAATTGAACTTTTTCTGGCTCCTTTATTATATGACAAATGGAGCAGGACAAACAGATACAGTTTTTTTTGATGATGTTATTGTTTCTACCGAATATATCGGGCCTGTATTACACGATACAAACAGGTGAGCGATCCAAAAACGGGAAGATGGTTTTGTTGCGATAGTCTTTACGATTAAAATAAAAATTCAAAAAGATATAGATATATCTGAATTTGGTAAACAAATAGTGCTTTTTGATGTTATCACACCAAAGAAACCGGGTAAATATCAATTATCAGCTATGTTGCTCTATGTAAATGACACAATAGAAAGTGTAAGAGAGTTTATTATTGATTCGAAACAATAGAAAATGAAAATGAATAAATTTAGAATATTAGTATTATTAGTTATTAGTACATTTTTAGGATGCTCAATTACTAATAATAATGATGATGATGAAAAAAACCCTAACATACTTCTTATTCTTGCAGATGACCTGGGATGGTCGGACCTAGGGTGTTATGGTGGGGAAATAAACACTCCGAATTTAGACAAACTGGCACAAGAGGGGATCAGGTTCACACAATTTCATAACACGGCAAAGTGCTTTCCTTCCCGCGCTTGTCTGTTAACGGGCTTGTACGCTCAGCAATGCGGGTATGATAAGACTTATAAAAATCCGATTAAGAATGCATTAACTTTAGGTGAAGTATTAAAAAGTGCAGGATATCGTACCTTATGGTCAGGAAAGCACCATGGAATTGAGAATCCCGTGACAAGGGGATTTGACAGATATTATGGATTACGTGATGGTGCCTGTAACTATTTTAATCCGGGAAAACAAAAGCCCGGGGAAGGAAAACCGGCCCAAAAAAGACCGGATAGAGCCTGGTGTATTGATGATACTTTATTTCAACCTTACACTCCCCCGCAAAAAGATTTTTACACGACAGATTATTTTACCAAATATGCATTAAACTGGTTAGATGAGTATAAAGATGAAGATAAACCATTTTTCCTGTATCTGGCATATACTGCTCCTCATGATCCATTAATGGCCTGGCCTGAAGATATAAAAAAATATGAAGGCAAATATCTTGTTGGTTATGAAGATATTCGTCAAACAAGAACTATAAAGCAAAAAGAGCTGGGATTATTGTCTGATAATTATAAATTATCAAACGCAACATACGAATATTGGGATTCATTATCTGAAAAGCAAAAACTTGAAGAAGATCTTAAAATGGCAGTTTATGCTGCAATGGTAGACAGAATGGACCAGAATATTGGAAAGATATTGAATAAAATTAAGGATATAGGGAAAGCAGAAAACACATTAGTTATGTTTATGTCTGATAATGGTTGCTCTGCAGAAGTAGTAAATATTCCCGGAAGTGGTGAAATCGGAACTATTACCCGCTGGACCTCGCTTGGAAAAAACTGGGCAAATGTAAGTAATACACCTTTACGGTACTATAAAAACTATAGTCATGAAGGAGGGATATGTACTCCTATGATTGCCTGTTGGCCTAAAGGTATTATTTCTAAAAGCAGGACAAGCGATTTTTGCGGGCACTTTATTGATATAATGGCAACACTTATTGACATTACTGAATTCAAATATCCTAAAAGCTATAACGGTCAAGATGTATTGCCATACGAAGGGGAGAGTATTCTACCAGTTTTCAAAGGCGAGGAAATGGAACGGAGAAAATTATTATTCTGGAAATGGTCGAAAGGAAAAGCTGCCAGAAAAGAAAGATGGAAAATCGTTAGTTGGGGAGAAAATAGTCCCTGGTGTTTATATGATATGTATAATGATCCGACAGAAACAACGGATCTGGCTAATAAATTCCCTGAAATAGTAGTTGAGTTAGATAGTCTCTTTAATAATTGGATTAAACAGAAATTTAATTAATTTAATTAACCTAATTGATATGTTATTTCAAGAACGAAGTAGAACATAGCTTCGCAAATTGATTAAAAAAGGGAATTAAGAACAGAACTTTGTAAACTAATTGAAAAACAGTAGATCTGAAAGTTCAAAGGTCAAAGCTCAAAATCCAAAATAAATCCCAACTTTAAAATCCAAAAAACTAAACATGGCAGAAAGGGAAAAAC
>DAOVQI010000231.1 GCA_030628785.1 Bacteroidota bacterium | reverse complement strand
GTTACCGAAGCCGACATTGCAAAACGATTAATGGATTACGGGTTTCATGCTCCAACCCTTTCCTTCCCTGTCCATGGTACTTTGATGGTTGAACCAACCGAAAGTGAATCATACCAGGAATTGAACCGGTTTATCCAAACAATGATCAGTATTCATAGTGAAATCATGGAAATAAAAGAAGGGAAATACGATCAGCAGAACAATGTCCTGAAAAATGCACCTCATACAGCAGAAGCAGTTACTTCGGATAAATGGGAACATCCCTATAGCCGAAAGAAAGCTGCATACCCACTGAATTGGATAAAAGAAAATAAGCTCTGGCCGGCTGCAGGAAGAGTGGATGATGCTTACGGAGACCGGAACCTGAATTGCTCCTGTGCTACAATTGATGAATACAGAATGGGTTTGTATGAGGATTAGGAGAGGGGACCGGGCAGAGGTCAATTATGTACTTTTTTCTTTCGAAACAATGCATCTTCAATAACCAGATCATACAGATCCGCAAGGTCAATTCCATAGGCTCTGGCTTGTTTAGGAATAATGCTCTCCGGGCTCATTCCCGGAACCGTATTAATTTCCAGAAAACAGAGTTTATTTTCTGAAAGTATGTAATCAATTCTAACAATCCCATTACAGCCTAAAGCGGAGTATATTTTTGAAGATAATTCCTGGCAGGATCTTGTAGTATATTCGGATATCCTTGCAGGTGTTATTTCATTAGCCATGCCATCGGTGTATTTTGCTTCATAATCGAAAAATTCCTTTTGACTTATGATCTCTGTAAGCGGAAAGATCAATTCCCTGTTATGCATTTTAACCAATCCGCAGGAAATTTCAATTCCCTTTATGAATTCCTCAATGATGACTTCATCTCCTTCTCCCAGGGCTTTTTTAATGGCAGTTTTTAACTCGTCCTGACCTGATACTTTTGAAATTCCAACACTTGATCCGCTGTTATTGGGTTTTACAAAGCAAGGCAAACCAAGCGTACGGATCACTTTTTCTTCATCAACACGATCTCCTTTTCTAATCAGCATTGCTTTGGCTGAGTATATACCAATTTCTTTCAGGTAATTTTTGCATGCATATTTGTTAAACGTTAATGCAGATACGGATGCTCCTGAACTGGTGTAAGGTATCCCGATAAGGTCGAGATAAGACTGTAATTTACCATCTTCACCCGGAGTGCCATGAATGGCAATAAAAACAACATCAAATGACAATAACTCACCTTGTAATATGCATGAAAAATTGTCCTTGTTAACCGGAATATCACCGAACTTGTCACTTTTAAGTATCCAATCCTCACCTTTTAACAGAATGGTATAAACATTATATTTATTCTTACTGAGTTGGTTTGCAACCTGCTCAGCACTACCAACAGAAATTATGAATTCTGAGGAATCACCACCGGCTACAATTGCAACATTTGTTTTCATTTACTAGATTCTTTTTTGTATCAAATGACGGATTAGTTATTTAAAGTTAACATAAGTTTGAATTATTGAAAACCACACTTACAAAGATTACAAAACTATAATCGAAATGAAATTATTTTCGTGGAATTTCGTGAATTTGTGTTTTTGTGGCAACATAATTATCGCCACGAAAGCACCCCAGTACAGTCATTCTTCCTTACGGGGCAGGCTAAAACACTAAATGTCACAAAATTTTGATTTATATGAAACGAGGGAAAATAATTAAGTTCATCCCAAATGTTTAATCATAATCCTTCCTGGTGTAATTTCTCCATTTTCCAATCACTTTCTGCATGTCTTCAGGAAGATCGGAGTCAAAAAACACCGGCTGGTTTGTCCGTGGATGGATGAAACGTAATGATTTGGCATGCAATGCTTGTCTGGGAAGGATTTTAAAGCAGTTCTGGACAAATTGCCTGTATTTTGAGAAGGTGGTACCTTTAAGTATCATGTCTCCTCCATATTCATTATCGTTGAATACAGGATGTTTATAATATTGAAAATGAACACGAATTTGATGTGTTCTTCCTGTCTCAAGTTTGCATTCAACTAGACTGATGTATCCCAGGCGTTCGATGACCTTAAAGTGTGTTACGGCCGGTTTACCCAAATAACCATCGGGAAAAACATACATTCTGGTGCGTTCTTTTGGGTTCCTGCCAATGTGCCCAGTTATGACACCCTCATTTTCTTCCGGGTCCCCCCAAACCAACGCCAGGTATTTCCGGTCAACCGAGTGATCGAAAAACTGTTTGGCCAACTTATTATGTGCCAGTTCGGTTTTTGCAATGACAAGGATCCCCGAGGTGTTTTTATCAATTCTGTGAACCAGTCCGGGACGTATTTCACCAGACTGAAACAGAGGCAGGTCTTTTAAATAATATGTTAAAGCATTTACCAGGGTTCCGGAATAGTTCCCATGTCCCGGATGGACTACCATACCGGGAGCTTTGTTGATAATGATTAAATCGTCATCTTCAAAAACAATATCAATAGGAATATTTTCAGGGAAAATCTCGATTTCCCTGGGAGGGTAGGTCATTACAATGGAAATGACATCACCTGGCTTGACACGGTAATTCGACTTCACAGGTTTGTCATTCACCAGTATGTTTCCGGCAACGGCAGCACCTTGAATCCGTGTCCTTGATACGTTTTCGATTTTGTTAACCAGGTATTTGTCTATCCTCAACAGGCTCTGCCCCCGATCTGCAACAAAGCGGAAATGTTCATAAAGCTCCTGGCGGTTATTTAATTCCTTATTCATCAGGAAAATCCTGTGGTAGACTTATTATCGGATAACAATAAATTTTTTATTTGCCAGGATTACTCCACCTTCCATAATCCTGACAAAATAAATTCCGGGTAACCAGTCTGAAATATTTATTGGTTGGTTAAAATAGTCAGTTGTATAAACCTGTTGTCCAGAGCTGTTATAAATAAAAATTCTTGGATTGGCCGATGGACTAAATTTCAGGTATTCTATCCTGATATAGTCTTTTGCAGGGTTAGGGTAAATCCTGATCAGGTTCTGTATATTTATCTTTTTTACCTTAGAAATTAAATCAGCACCTAGTACAGGCCTGATCATCAGGGCTCCTGGCCATTCCGAGGTATTCCATATTCCCCCATACGTATAAAAGACCTTATCGTTTTTCACCCTGTTCAGATCGAACCCAACATTTAGATAAACATCGGTTATTTGGGTCCATCCGATATAGAAGGTTTCAGAAACAAAAACAGCAGTATCCAAAATATATGTATGAAACTTATTGAGACTGTCCTCAAAAACCGGTATTTCACTTTGCTGACTGAGCAATACCTCTCCCGGAGTTCCGTTATCATCTGCCCACACAGTTAAATAGAACTGTTTTTGGTTCGCATTGTCGAAAGACTGGTTAAAATACATCTGTATTGCCCGTAAGGAGTCAGGCTTATATGAATAAAACTGATATGCCAGCATGGCATTATCCATGCTTTGGCCGCTTAATCCGTAACCAGCTTCCGCCGTTCCATCATCATAAGCATAAAAATTGAAGAATTTCTGAAAGTAGAAGAGGGTGTCATTATTTTTTTTGTCGAAATCATCGGTAATGAGGTAGCTTTTTATTTCGAATAACGCTGAGTCAGACCCAGGAGAATTATTATAAGTATATAAAGGCATGGTACTGTAATCAATAATTTCCCATGGTCCGATGTTTGCTGCACCTCCGCTGAAAGATCTGACGATTTTGTTTTCATAAATATCCCGAATCTCAAAATTTCTGGTTACATTCCTGACAATGTTGTCATTATTTTTGTAGCTAATTCGGATGCTGTCGTCCATTACGGTTAAGAATGCCTCCCTGAAATGATCCCAGGGCATGGATTCATGATTTTTAATTAATGATCCGGCAGGTTTGACAAATGCTACATCATGAGGTATAGTATCTCCTTCATTCCGGTCTTTATCCAGTTTAATATAATCAAGATGCCAGTGATCACAATTGTAAACCAGGCCAGGAATTAAAGTGTTTGAGGTTAAACTGGCATAATTTTTAAACCTGAACCTGAAACCTTTTGTCAGAAATTTTTGGCTTGTAATTGGAATAATAATTTGTTTGAATTCATGCAGGGTATCTCCGTGTGTTTGCCAAACGGAATGCCATAATGTGTCATTTGGAGAATAAAATTCAAGTACAAGAGAATCCCTGAATTCAGGGGGATCTGCAATGCCCTGGGGCTGATAATAGAAACTCAGGTAAATATTTGATGTTGGGGAATAGGCCAGGTTAATGGGATTTGAGGTCAGCTCATCGGCTTTAAAACCGGTTGAATTTGCATTTGGGTAAATGGCGCCGGTAAAATCAATGGCATCGAGGGTGGCCACTCCTATTGAAACAGGATTTATCCCGTATGTGTAATTTATAAAGGCGAAACGATCGGTCCATAATTTGGTGTCGGGGTAAACCATATTTTTTGAAAAATCTTCAAAAAACGGAAGCTCTACGGTATCGGTGGCTTGTACACCTTTTAGTTTTTTGGATTTAGATAGGTTTTGATAATAATTTTTTACTATGCCATTAACATGTAATCCCGCAATTTTTTCCTGACCAAAGGAAAAATTGACAGAGAATAAAAAAATAAGGGCGATATGGTTAATAATTCGAAGCTTCTCCATCAAATTCATGTTGAACTACGGTTAAAGTATCTGGTTGGGGCAATTTGGCAGAATCGGTGGTTAACCAAATGTATACAGGTGAGCCCAATTGAACCGGATTCTTAACATTGAATTCAGGATTTTGTTTCCAGACGAAGGCGTTTAAAGAATCTTCCTGGTCTTTAACCGTTTCGTCAAAAATAAAAGCACCAAGATTCAAGGAAACATTTAATATTTTTTGCCTGGCAACCTCCATAGTAAACGAAATTAGGTTTGGAGCAAGAGTTGTTTCGTTACTGGGTCCTTTCCCTAAAATCAGATCAATACTTGATCCCTTTTCTATAAGCTCATCTTCCTCAATAGCCTCTCCTTTGAATTTTTGCTCCAAAACATTGTTTATGGCAATATCGGGCACGTAGCTTAGCATCCCTATTTTCAACCCAGTCGTTTCTAAAATTGCTTTTGCTTGGCGATAGGTAAGCCCAACCAGGTTTGGCATCTTTACCATTTCCGGGTTAAATGCATTTAGAGTGAGGAAAACAGTTCTCCATTTTTTAACCTTAAATCCGGATTTGGGATTTTGTTCATATACCGAACCCTTGTCAACAGCATTTGTATAAACCGAATCAACGATTTTATACCGGAGTTTATGTTCCCGGGCTGTGTTTTCAATTTCCTCAAGGGTTTTTCCGGTAAAATCAGGCACAGGCCTTGCCATACCATGATGAGTATAAAGGTGTAACCATAGTAATGTCCCGAGAACTATAAAAACAAAGAAAACGATGGCATAAAATAAGTTCTTAAGGAATACTTTGCTGATTAAAAACCGTAAAAATTCCATGATTTATCCGGAACATAAAAAATTACTTAATAGATAGACTCTAATTAGCAAAACGGTAAGGCAAAGATAAAATTATATTGGAATTGTAACCAATCAGTTTTCAAGTGTCTCTTTTTTATTTTATGATGATAAAAATGGATCGAAAAAAAAAGTAAAGGAAAATCTTCCCTTTACTTTTTCAATTAAACGTGAGGTTATTTTGTATGTTAAACTTTATGCCGTGGTTCGTCTGATACTGAAAGTTTTGTCCTGCCTTTTGCCCGTCTTGAAGATATAGTCTTCCGGCCACTTACCGTTGACATTCTCGACCTGAATCCGTGTTTGTTTTTTCTTTTTCTCCTCGAC
>DAOVQI010000354.1 GCA_030628785.1 Bacteroidota bacterium | reverse complement strand
TCTGGTCATATCCCACATCCATTACCTCTCCATTAATAATCCTTTTTCTTATGTTTGGATTATTAATTAACTCTTTTCCTGAGATACCGAATATTGTATTGGTCTTTTCAAGCAAATCGATCATAGCTACATGAGTGGTTGATAAACAAATCACCCTTTTAACAGGAATTTCAATAACCGAATGGTTAGAAAAACCGCCGGGTATTTTTTCTCCTTTGCTGACGAGCAGGTACTCGTAATTCATATCATCGGCTCCCTGCCATGGATTAGAAACAGTAATTTTTTTAAAACCACTATAACAGTCAATTTTAAAACCCTCTGCAAATTGTGTGTTTATCTGATATAAAGTTTCGTTTTCTTCTGAAGGTTTTGAGTTTTCGGCAGAACTTTGTTCATGTTTACATCCGGGAAGGACACAACTTAAAAATAATAAAGGGATAAGGATGGTTAATATGGTTTTTGTAAATACAGATTTCATAATAAATAGCATTGGCAATAATCTATATGATTCAAGTTGCGGGTTACGGGTTACAGGTTAAGTTATTATTTATGACTCATTTACTAATTATATCATTTTCCATATTATCATTATTCCAGTATTACTCGCTCCCGCAGAGCCACAATCACAATCCCGCTCGTGAGACATTCTGTTCGCTTTGCTCACAGAATGGTTCCAGTATTCCAACATTCCATTATTCCAATCTTCCAATATTCCAATCTTCCAATCATCTTATGATGGAAAATTTCCTGGTAACAACCGAATGGTTGATGTTCAGTCTAATTATATAGATTCCATTTGTAAAGTCCGACAGATCAAGACGGATATGTCCTTGCCAGTCGGTATATTCAGATGCAATAAGAAGCTTGCCTGTTATATCAAACATTTGGAGCCAAGCAGTTATATTTTTTTTATTTATCATTTGAATGGTTACCATATCTTTAGCCGGATTGGGAAAAATAACGAAACCGTTTATTGATTTTTCTGCTAATGTTTCTATTGAATTTAAGCTGGGAATTTCTCCGCATATCACAACAGATATACCCAATGATGTTTTAAGGTTTAACGGGATTAGAGAACTGAAAGGATACCATTGATCATTTTTAAAAGCAAATGCTGTATTAAGACCTCCGGAGCCTCTGTCTTCCACCTGATAAACAGCAAACTGATCCGTTAATGGTCCGGTAAGAGAATCGTAATATATTTCATAACCCACCCAAAAATTTCCGGCAACCACAATTATGGAGTCGAACTCTACGTAAAAAACAGTTGAATCCCTGAAATCTTTTATAAACAGGTTTTCGGAATAAATAATACTGTCCGGTTGTGCTAACCCATACCATACTTTTATGGTCACTTTATCAGAAGCGATTGAGTTTTCAGCTTTGGCAACATTTAGATATACCCCTGTTAAATTTCGTTGTTCGGAATTATCAACACCTTCAGCGTACTGCGTATAATAACCCAGGTTATGGCCTGTCCAAAATCCTTCATTCTCATTTCCATACGGGTACAAAACCAGGTTTTCATTGTCTGCATAATTAATAAATGTATCGCATGTTTCCTTCGCAGCACCGTAGGGATCAAGACCCTCCATGGTAGCACCGGATCCGGACAATGGGTCTAGCCAGTATTTTAACTGTTTGAGCGAATCCGGATAATCATCCCACAGGCGTCCGAATTTCACAAAGTAATCATTTATTGAGGAGCCGCACCTCGCATCTCCACCATTAAGCAAGCCGATCAGCCGGTGATTATTATCGAATAAAGGACAGCCGGAAGACCCGGGCTCGGTAGTACCCGTTTCCCATTTTTTAATGTGCCAAAATGCATTATCATCATAAGACAAATATGTTGCTGTAAGTGATTGATCGTCGTCGATTGAAATTTTCTTCACATCGCCGGAGGGATGATGAATGGTTACGGTATTCGCCGGTGCAACCAGGTTATTGTTCCAACCGGCATAGTATGGTTTGTACAAGAAAGGTGGTATTTTACTGAGTTCAACCAGGCTAAAGTCTAAATTTTCATCAGATGTAGCTTTGAGCGTTGCTCCGGATAGGGTTTTTAACACTGAACCATCAGGTCCATCACAATACGGGCTCTCATAATCGAAAAAGAAAATTGTGACTTGTGCTTGCTCATTATTTTCAATGCAATGAAAAGTCGTGAGAAAATAAGGCACAGTATCGTTTTTTGTGTTATTCACCAGGCTTCCGGAACACAGCTCACTTCCATCTACAATTATCCGGCACACAGCATATTTTTCCTTTTGCCAGATTTCTCCCTCCGGACAATTGATGTCGACATTACAGGGGCCGGAATCTCCATAGAATCCATCCTTAACTACAGTTTTACCGAAAATATCAAGAAAATCATGTGCAACCTGACCAATGATCAATTGCCCATGATTAACTGCAGATGCCGGTACCTGGAACTCGACAATAATTTGGTCACCGGGAACCGGAGCCGTTGCCAGTTTTTTGAATTTTTTATTGTTTTTATGTGTAAACGCTCCAAGCACATAAGTAGCGTCAGTGTTGTATATAAAAAGTTTGCAACCTGATGGAATTTCAAACAGGTCGAATATGATGTTTAGTGAGTAGGCGCCTTTCGATTGTATTCCAAGATACCATACCCTGTCGCCTCCCGGGAGGGTTTTCCAGATTCCTGAGTTTTGAGGTGTGAAATATACTTCAATAGGAATAGCAAATTGTAATGGTTGCCCTTTTTGCGGTATGATGGACTTTGTTAAAGCCTTTATATCTCCTGGAGTTACTGATTGGAACGGGATTTCTGATTGCGATACTACACCAAATCCGTGAGGAATACCTCCGTGTCTGATCTGTGCATAAGTATCCCATAACCCCAGATAAAGAAGAGCAATGACAAAGAAAGAAATGAGATGGAATTTTATCTTTCTCAAGTTCGAATAAAAATTATATTAAAAAATATTTTCAACTAAGCAGAACGGCTCGGAGAGTCGTTCTGCTTAGTTGAACGTTGCACTATTGGGTGCTATACCTACTTCAAGAGAATCAGTCAATATCCCGTTGCTATTATACATATAAACCATTCCGTTTGCATCAAATCCATTGGCTTTCAGACAGTAGATTGTCCCATTATCCGGGTCAATATCCAAACCATAGTACTGTTTTGCAATATAGGCAGATGTTGGAACATTTGAATCCGCAATATTCATTCGATATATTCCACTGGCTTCTCCAAAAAAGATATTTTGTCCATCATAACTTATTGCCAAACGACTTGGATTAAAAAAATCCCCGGTTTGACCAACAACAAAGGTTTCTTCAACACTCCTGTTGCTACCGTTAATTTTAACCAATTTCGAGTCAGTCTCATCCGTTATGTTCCAATTTTGGTCATAAACCACTTTTCCCTTGCATAATACCCAGATATCACCACTATTATCCACTACCAGGTCTGTTGGATTGTCTCCGACATGTATGGTTTCAATTACCTGGTCGCTGGTAACATCGATTACACTTACCGTGCTGTCATTTGTCCAACCGCCGCTATTGGCTACAAACACATAATTACCTGATTTAACTATATT
>DAOVQI010000099.1 GCA_030628785.1 Bacteroidota bacterium | reverse complement strand
ATTTCAATAAACGATCTGAAGAAATCGGACGATTACTTAATCACATGATTCAAAATCCTGAAAAATATAAATAGCCCAGTCTTCAGATTGCCGACTTAAAAATGCAAAGTATAATGAAATTAGCCATTATCAAACCATAAACATTGAACTTCAGATACAAATAATAATGGGAAAGAGAACAATAATACCGATAGGCCCTTATCATCCGTTGCAGGAGGAACCTGAACTTTTCAAACTTTACTGCGATGGGGAAATTGTCAAGGATATTAAATGGGAAACCGGATATAACCACCGTGGGATTGAAAAACTGAGCGAATCCAAAACTTTTGACCAGGTATTTTTCCTGGTGGAACGTGTTTGTGGGATCTGTTCAGCCTCGCACCCTTTTGCTTTTGCAAATTGTCTGGAAGAAATTGCAAACGTTGAGGTTCCTAACAGGGCAAAGTACATTCGTTCCATTATAGGAGAGCTGGAACGAATTCACAGTCACCTTTTATGGTTAGGATTGGCAGGTCATTTTCTTGGATATAATACTGTTTTCATGTGGGCATGGAAATACAGGGAGCCCATACTGGATTTGTTTGAAATGATTACCGGAAACAGGAATAGTTATGCCATGTTTAAACTGGGTGGTGTAAGGAGGGATATACCAAACCAACTTATACCCGAAATACAAAAACACATGGATAATTTCATACCGAAACTTGATCTTCTTACAGGAGCTGTTATGGATGATCCCGTAATCCATGCCAGGACAAAAGGTGTTGGAGTACTTACAAAACAGGATAGTATTGATTTCGCCGCTGTTGGTCCTACTGCCAGGGCTTCAGGCGTGGATATTGATGTGCGCAGGGATGATCCCTATGCCGCTTATCCCCTGGTGAACTGGAAAGTGATAACCGCAGAAGCAGGAGATGTATTTTCAAAAACGGAAGTCAGACTGCTCGAAATGTATGAAGCCGTTTCCATTATTAAACAATGTCTTGAAGGATTGAAAAAGGAAAAGGAAGGGGAAACAGAAGTGAAAGTAAAGAATGTCCCGGCCGGAATGGGAACAGGACGTGCCGAAGCACCAAGGGGCGAAGTTTTCCATTTTATGATAACCGATGGTGGTTATTCACCTGTAAGGCATAAAATCAGGGCCCCCAGTTATGTCAATATTGCTACGTTTAAAAAATCCTGTGTCGGACAGACTATCTCGGATGCTACCATTACACTGGCAGCGGTCGATCCATGTTATTGCTGCACCGAGAGAATGGCCGTTGCTTATGATTATTATGATCATAAGCCCATTTTAAGCGGAAGAGATCTTATTAAACGCTCGCAACAAAAAACCGAAAATATAAGACGAAGCTTACGATGATTCAGTTATGAATGAACTTTATTACATAATTTTCCTGCCTTTAATTGCTGGAATTGTTTTATCTGCCTTTCCGGAAAGAATCAAAATCATAAAGGGAATAATTGCCTTGATTATTACCGGAATCACTTTCTTCTTTTCCCTGAAATTATTTTCCGTTTCAGAAAAAATTATTAATCTCGATCTGTTTTCAGCTTTTTTCAACGAAGGCACTTTTTTGAATAATATCCTTCAGGAAGCTAACCGGTTTTCCCGGTTTAACATCGACAATCTCAGCAAATTCATAACACTTGCCATTGGGTTTTTTGGCCTGGTCATAATCGTTTATTCCCTATCCTATATTTCAAAAACCAGGCAGATAAAAAACTATTACCCGTATTTCCTTATAACACTTGGATTTTCTGCAGGAGCAGTATTGACAGATAACCTTTTACTTTTTATCATCTTCTGGGGAATTCTCGGACTTACCTTATACAAATTAATTAAGGGATATGATGAAGAAAGTTCGTCCGCTGCAAAAAAAACACTTATACTGATCGGAGCATCAGATGGAATTATGATCCTGGGAATCGGTATTATCTGGAAAGTATATGGAACATTTACCATGTCCGAATTGAGCATTCCAACAACCTATCCCATTCTGGTGGTTGCCTTTTTGGCATTGTTAACCGGCAGTTTTACAAAAGCCGGAGCATTCCCTTTCCATACCTGGATACCTGATTATACAAAAAGTGCTCCTGCCTCATCCTCTGCTTACCTTCCGGCTTCTCTGGATAAATTGCTCGGTATCTATTTTCTGGCCAGGATCTGCACTGATATGTTCACACTCAACCAGTGGTTAACTTTTCTTATGTTACTTCTGGGTGTTATGACCATTATTTTTGCCGTCATGATGGCCCTGATCCAGCATAATTACAAAAGGCTTCTGGGGTATCATGCCGTATCACAAGTAGGATATATGGTATTGGGACTGGGGCTTGGAACTCCGCTTGGCGTTGCCGGAGGTTTATTTCATATGATCAATCATGCACTGTACAAGTCTGGTCTGTTCCTTAGTGCAGGCAGTGTGGAAAAAAGAACGGGAAAAGAGAATCTGGATGAACTTGGAGGACTCTCCAAAAACATGCCTGTAACTTTTATTTCTGCCCTGATATGTGCATTAGCCATTTCCGGTGTTCCACCACTAAACGGTTTTGCTTCCAAATGGATTATTTACCAGGGAATTATTGATTTTGGCAAAGAACCGGGAATAGCAAACCAACTATGGATCATCTGGCTTGGATTAGCTGTTCTTGGCTCTGCATTAACCCTGGCTAGCTTTGTAAAATATATCACAGGCATCTTTCTGGGAAGGAAAAGAAAGGAGTTAGAAGGAATTAAAGAAGTCAGTATTCTGATGTGGATGCCAAATGCAATTATTGCATTTCTCTGCATAGGATTTGGTGTTCTGGCTTCCACCTTTGTTGTACCCAAATTAATTATGCCCATTACAGGTGAATTTGCGTACATCGGGATATGGGATTCCACTACTATTGGAATTTTAATTCTTGTCTCTATTCTCCTGGGAATCTTGATTTATCTGATCGGTAATATTAAAAACTTCCGGACAGAGGATAGTTTTATTGGAGGAGAAATATTCCGGGAAGAAACCAGCTATTCAGTTGTCGAGTTCTATAAAGGGATAAGGGATTATAAGCTATTTTCATTTATTTATAATTGGGCTGAAAAGAAATGGTTTGATATTTACGAGATCTCAAAAAAGTTAACATTAGGCTTTAGCGGTTTGTTAAGTAAAGCTCATACAGGAGTCCTTACGTTTTACGCAATCTGGATTCTTACAGGTTTGATTCTGATGATCATTATTTTAACACTAATGTCATGATAAAATGGAAATAATTCTTTCCGGAATATTAATATTTATGATATTGGGAGCAATTTATGCAATACATGCCCGGGATTTGCTATCAGCTCTCATATCATGTGGTATAGTGGGATATGGCCTGGTGATTTGTTTTTTACTTTTAAAAGCCCCGGATCTTGCTATTGTTCAAATTGTGGTAGAAACCATTACCCTGATCATTATGGTTTCGGTAGTTCTGGTGAGTACCCGTTTCGAACTGGACAAGGAACCAGGCTTTAAGCACAAATCCCGGCTCAATCACCAATTGCTTGGACATATACTAATTGCTGTTTTTATCGGAATTGTGCTTTTATACTCTTTCCGACTTGCCATTATGCATTTGGATTCTTTTGGTGATCATACACTCAGAATGTCAGAAGCTTATTTGGAGGGAGCAGCTGAGAAAACAGGTAGTGCGAATCTGGTCACAGGTGTCCTTTTTGATTTCAGGGGATACGATACGTTTGGAGAAGCTACCATTCTGTTTACTGCTGTAGTAGGCATACTAACAATTTTAAGAATAAAAGGCAGAAAATGATTTATATTTTATCATGAAAGGAATGTCAATCATCGTAAAGAAAGTAACCCAGTTAGTTTCCGGACTTATGTTCCTGTATGGGATCTACATAATAACTCACGGACACCTGACACCCGGAGGAGGATTTGCCGGCGGAGCGATTTTGGCAGGTTCATTTATCTTGCTGGTACTGGCGTTTGGAAGTGATTTACTTAAGCTAAAAAAGAGAGAGGAAGGCTCATCTGTTGTAGAAAGCCTGGCTATTTTCGCATTTTTAATTCTTGGTGTCATGGCTTTATTCATTGGAACACATGTCTTTTTTAAAAATTATTTACCTGCAGGAACGGTAGGAAATTTAATAAGTGCAGGCGTCATCCCTCTCTATAATATTTTCGTTGGCATCGAGGTCGGTGCAGCTTTATTCACCATATTTTTAGCCTTAGCAATTTTTAAAGAGGAGGTTTTAGAATGACACTTTATATTCTTTGTTTTACGCTTTTTTTAGTAGGTATTTATGGAATCCTGACTCAAAGGAACATGATTAAAATTATTATTGGGCTTTCGTTCATGGAATTCAGCGTATTCCTGTTTCTGGCATTGATTGGCTATATTGAAGGTGGGGCTGCCCCCATTCTCAGTAAAAATTTCGAGTCTGGCAATTTCGTAGATCCTTTGCCCCAGGCAATGGTTCTTACAGCTATTGTTATTGCTCTTGCAGCCAATTCTATGCTCCTTTCAATGGCTGTCAAGCTATATAGAAAATACGGAACCTTTGATATCCGGAAAATAAGTCAATTAAAAGGATAGGGACAATGAGTACACTCGTTACACTTTTTGTGATACTACCCCTGGCAACCGCTTTCTTAATACCTGTTATCGGTAGGGTTATTAATGGGTTCCAAAGAACCATTACCGCTTTAATATTTCTTTTCCTGTCAATATTGTCTGTATATATCCTTATTAATGTAAATCCCCATATCTATACTTACAAAATCGGAGGATGGGAGCCTGTTAATGGTATTCCGATCGCTATATATTTTGTTCTTGATGGATTGAGTACTTTTATGCTGGTTGTAATTAACCTTATAGGTGCTTTCGCTGCTTTATATTCTATTCCATACATAAAAAGATTTACTGCTGAGAATAATTACTATGCCCTGTTGTGCCTTATGGTAGGTGGAATGAACGGAGTTGTCCTGACAGGAGATCTGTTCAATCTGTATGTTTTCCTTGAAATAGCGGTTATTGCATCTTATGCTCTTGTAGCATTTGGAGTTGAAAGAGAGGAACTTGAAGCATCCTTCAAATACCAGATTTTGGGAGGAATAGCTTCAATTCTTATTCTGTTTGGAATTGGAATGTTATATTGGAATACTAAATCTCTTAATATTGCAGATGTTTCGGATATTTTAAAAAATACAGAAAACAATAAAGCTTACCTTGTTTTTACACAAGTATTCCTGATTACCGGATTTGGGTTGAAGGCTGCTTTATTCCCTTTCCATGCCTGGTTACCTGATGCTCATTCTTCCGCCCCTGCTCCTGTCTCAACCATGTTATCCGGTGTCCTTATAAAGGTTGTTGGTATATATAGTATTACACGTCTCTTCTTCAATATGTTTGAAATATCCGTTGAAGTATCCACCATCATAATTGTCCTGGGTGTAATATCCATGGTTTTTGGTGTATTTCTTGCTGTTGGACAATGGGACATAAAAAGGCTGCTTGCATACCATAGTAACAGTCAAATGGGATACGTAATAATCGGCTTGGGGATGGGCATGTTAATCCTGGCAAATAACGGAAGCAAACCAGTGGCAGCATTATCCATTTTCGGAGGTTTATTCCATCTCATCAACCATGCTGTCTTTAAAGGGTTACTGTTCCTGAATGCAGGAGCAATAGAGTTTAAAACCGGAACACGGAATCTGAAAGAAATGGGAGGACTTTCAGAATCTATGCCGTTGACCTATTCCACTTCACTCGGAGCATCTTTGGCTATCTCGGGAATACCTCCATTCAATGGTTTTTTCAGTAAACTAATTATAATCCTTGCAGCTATTAAAGGCCATTTTTATTTATTAGCCTTTCTTGCAGTTCTGGTAAGTATAATAACGCTTGCGTCGTTCATGAAATTTCAAAAATTTTCATTTTTTAATAAAGCAAACCTTAGTCCTGGTCGCAAGATTAATGAAGTACCATTTTTTATGTGTTTTTCCATGGTTGCCCTTGCAATTCTATGCCTGGGGTTAAGTCTTTTAATTTTCCCGGGTGTACGCGAAATCATAATTGACCCGGCAGTCGATGTTCTGATGAATACAGGAAGTTACTTCTCAGCCATAATGGAATAAAAATGGATAACTGATCGGTGTGCTAAAAGGAAAAGAAACAGAATGTAAAAAAATGTTATAAGTTATATGTTAATAGTTATATGTTGTAGCGAAGCGAAAATCCCGATTGTGAGGGATGAGTGTGCCAGGATTAATTGATAGATCCTGGGTACTGGGTGCTGGGTTTTTGTTTTAGCACTTTTATCTTTTGTTATAACAATTATCCTGAATACAAAAAAGAGAGCCTTTAAAATTGAATCTTCGAAAACAATGAAATACCTTACTTACTTTGTGATAATCTTCCTGTTCTGGTTAGTGTTGACATTTGAACTGAGCACGGCTAATCTCATCGTAGGATGTGCAGCAGCTTTTGTTACAACATTGCTTTTCGGTAAATATTTTGTTAACAATGTCAAGAAGTTTTATCAGCCACACCGGTATTTCTGGTTATTTATTTATTTATTTATTTTTATCTGGGAATGTCTTAAAGCAAACTTTGATGTAGCATATCGTGTACTTCATCCGGCTCTTCCCATCAAACCAGGTATAGTAAAGATTAAGTTAGATATTACGTCGAAGTTTGGAAGGGCCATCCTGGCCAACTCAATAACTATGACACCGGGCACTATAACAGTAGATATAATAGATGATTATATTTATATTCACTGGATATATGTTCACAGTACCGATCCTGAAATATACACCAGAAAAATTTCAGGCAGATTTGAGAAGTATATAAAAAGAATCTTCGAATGAACACATTATTGCACATAATACTTTATGCTCAGATTGGACTATGTTTTTTCTGTTTATACAGAATAATAAAAGGACCAACTATTCCCGACAGGATGGTTGGAATCGACATTTTTGGAATACTGGTAGTTGGGATCTGTGCTATCCTGGCAATTATTACCGGTCGAATATTCATTATTGATATCGGGATTGCATGGATTATTCTAAGTTTTATTGGTACGCTGACACTGGCAAAATATTTAAGTAAAAAGAAACTCCATGAGTAGTATAATTGGTATAGTATTGCTGTCAATCGGATTTATATTCAATCTTATCGGTTGTATCGGATTAATTCGGTTCCCGGATGTATACAACCGTTTACAGGCAGCAACCAAATGTGTTACACTGGGAACATGCAGCATATTATTAAGCCTTGTATTTTTCTTTGGTATTAGTGAAATCGGAATAAAGGCAATAGTCGCTATCTCTCTGCTGTTTCTCTCATCAATGGTTGGTGCACATGCGCTTTCCCGGGGAACATATATATTTGGAGTTGGATTAGGGGAAAAAAGCGTCATTGACGATTACAAAGATCAGGTTGAAAAAGAAGATACGAAAGAGCAATAAAATGAAATATCCAAAACTAAGGGAACTAAAAGAAGCCATATACTCACTGGTTACACCGGCATATACAACAAAATTTCCAAAGAAGCCGCATACACCATATCCAAATTTCAGGGGTAAGCCGGTTGTTGATGACGCAAATTGCGTAGGTTGTGAAACCTGCACCAATGTTTGTCCTTCCGGTGTCATTACATTCAAAGACGACAAGGATCAAAAGATCAGGATCATTGAACGGAATTATGGTCTCTGCCTTTTCTGCGGTCAGTGTCAGGAGCATTGTATTACCGGGAAAGGAGTAACATTATCGGATCAGATCTACGACTTTGCAACCTTTAACAGGGAAGAGCTGATCGAAAGGCAGGAAAAGGAATTGCTGATATGTGAAAGTTGTGGCGCTGTAATTACTACCAAAGAACATATTCAATACATGCATAAAAAATTAGGCCCAAAAGCTTTTTCATCCATAATAAATTTAAATGTCCTGAATGAAAGCCTCAGGCTTGCTTCAGAGGAAGAAACCCATGTGGAAGTCAGAGATGGATTGAAACGGAAGGATATGTTCAACATCATTTGTCCCAACTGTTTGAGGAAAATCCTGGTAGAAACATCCTACTAGATGCCGAAAAGTCTATATTACCTCCTAAAAGATACATCTAAACATATATTATTTGCCGGGATTGGCAATATACTTAAATCGGATGATGGTATAGGGGTTTATATAAGCAATCACATTAAGTCGGGCAATAAAGTTTCCTCACTGACTGTTGAAGTTAGCATAGAAAACTATATTGGAAAAATAAACAGGCTAAACCCTGATATTCTGATCCTTATCGATTGTGTTGATTTCAAAAAAGAACCGGGGTATTTTGAGATGTTACCTGTTCACAGGGTAAGGGACTTTACTGTTCACACCCATAATATTTCCCTGAAAAGAATTTCCGAATTATTTACCATGCCCGTCTGGATCCTTGGCATTCAGCCAAAGGATACTTCTTTTGGAGAAAAACTGTCTCCTGAAATCAAAAAAACAGCTGATTATCTTATTGGGATAATAAATGATACGTAGCTACCCGAAACATATTTTCATTTTCCCCTCCAATCTTTTACCTTTAACCGGATTTAAAGATAAAAGAACATAGCTACGCAAATTAATTAAAAAGGTTGATACTATTCAAATGAAACTGCTAAATTTGAATGATTGTGGAATAAGGCTGAGGCTAAGGCTGAGGAAAAAAAGGAATTAAAGAAGAATTATGTTTTAAATTCAAAAAATAAACACAAAGTTAAAGGAACAAGTTCAAAATGAAGACATAAAAACCTTAGCCTTAGCCTCTCCCGAAAGCTTTCGGGATTAGCCTTTTATAAGATAAGTTTTATTACATACACATAACTTATTGTAAATTAATAAACAATTTTGAAATTCCGATACGTTAAATTAACCATGTCAGATTTTAAGGAAATATTAAACGCACTGGTAACCTTCCGGGATGAAAGAAACTGGGAACAATTCCACAACTCAAAAGATCTTGCTCTTGCTATATCCATTGAAGCTGCTGAACTAAACGAGCTTTTCCTTTGGAAAACCAGGGAAGAATCCGAACAGGTTGACAGGCAAAAAATT
>DAOVQI010000213.1 GCA_030628785.1 Bacteroidota bacterium | reverse complement strand
TCACCGTTGGTTAACTGCACATATATCAACAACTCACTTTCCTGCGCCAGCCTGATAGCAAGTTTACAACCTGTATCTTCCAACAAAACACAAATGCCACGTGAAAAACCAATTTTTTTAAGGATCCGTTTTGACTCATCGAGTTTACCCTGGCAGTTTATACCAACCCATATAATTAAAATTGTCATCAGTATTCCTGCGAGAAACATGAAGGACATGGTCCGTCTGTTATAACTTAAATTCTTTTTCTTTATACACATATATAATCCTCCCGTTTTTATTATTTTGGGTTCTGTTGTAACATACTGTTGTTTTTAGTGGGATTTAGTGTTTTTGTGCCTTAGTGGCAAATTTATTTATAGCCACAAAATCACTAAAGCACTAAAATTCACAAAATTATAACACCAACAACATTTTACAACAGCACCTTATTTTGTATTAATTAACTTAAAAAAAATGACTAACCCCAGGCTTCAGAGGCTGTGTTATGATGACTATTTTTTCGGATATCCCACCGATTGTGCAAGGATGACCTTCTGATCCGGTCGCAGCCTCATCGTCTTCTCAAGGGCCGGCTTGTCAATTGAGCCACGCACAACAGTTGCCAGTCCTTCGGAAGCACAGTACAAATAAACATTCTGACTGATAAAGCCTGTGTTTGCAGATGAAGTGACATACTTTTGACTTTCTTCCGCATCACCCATCTTTGAGAAATCCGATACATAGATAAGGTTTACAGGCGCTTCCTGTACGTACGATTGAGTACCCGTCATAGTACGGATGTCCTCTGCCAGAACCGGCATTAACATGTGTGTCTTCGCATCATAAAGATAAAGACCATCAGCTGTGGCAATGTAAATATCTATTTCCTGCCTGTTATTTGCCGAAGGTGCAGTACGCTTTCCTGATTCCGGGCGATTTACTCCGAATGCCGCCCAAAGCATATCGGAAAGCACCTGCATGGGCAACTTCTCATTACTGAATTCGCGGGAAGAACTTCTGTCCTTCAACACCTGCATCAGGGGTCGACCGCCGTCCATTTGCGGTTCCAAAAGATGGATAGGCTTGAGTTCCTGCGCCAAAGTCAACGTGGGACAAATGAGTAGAATGATCAATATCAGGCGAGCGGCTTGAAAAAATTTTGTGTTCATGATATTCTTCCTTTAAGTTAGTCTTGAGTTTTTCTGAAGAAATCTTTAATACGAATCTTAATTGTAACATTATTTATTAATGGTTTTGCCCAAATACCAATACTAAAAATATATCCTAGGGTAATATACAGGAAAAACATGCCAAGACGTAAGCCAATCAATTCTCCAAGTCCGCCTATTATTAAAGGAACTAATGCACCACCCATAATACCTGTACAAAGAATACCTGAAAATGTTCCATGGTGATGGGCGACAGAATTCAGGGCCAGTGAGAATATTACTGACCACATTACCGAAGCGAAAAATCCGGTAAGAGGGAATGCATAAAAGGCTACCTGCACAGGGCCAAACAATGCAAAAGTCAATGAAATTAGTGCGCCGGAAGTAAAAGCAATTAAAATGGTTCTGCAATCAAATAACTTTAATAACAGTAATCCAAGTACACAGCCAACAGTAAGTAAGCCCCAGAAATATGAAATTGCATCAGCACCTTTCGTAGCAGGATCGACATCATGATACATTTGAAGAAATTTTGAAGTCCAATTCGCAATACCCTGTTCAGTTCCAACATAAGCAAATATGCCTATGAAGAATAGAATTACATATTTGTTTCTTAGCAAATCTTTAAAAGCAGCCCCGGTTTGTATCTTTTCATCCTCTAAACGAACCACTTTGGGAAATTTAACAAACCGGATTATTAATATCATAAGCAAAACAACTATGGTAAATACCCAATATAGTGAAATCCATTCCAGATTTTCAGGAACTAAATGATTCAACATTTTAATTATAAAAGAAGTATTTTCAGTATGCACATTCAGTACAAGATAACTATACAACTGGGGACTCAGAAAGGATGCTGAACCAAAAACCAACTGTGCCAGAACAGAATAAAATGCAAAATTCCCCTCACCTCCAGCTTGCCGGAGTAAGGGATTAATAGCAACCTGCAACATAGCCATACCAATGCCAATAGAAAATAGTGATATTAATGCCACATAAAATTTGGGAAATAACGCAAAAAATAACGCCCCTAAAAAAGCAATAAAAAATGAAAATAGTAAGATGGGTTTTTCTGAATACTTTTCTATTAATACTCCTGCTGGAATAGACATTACACCATAAGCCACAAAGAATGAAAAAGGCAAAAAACCAGCCATTCCAATACTAAGACTGAAACTATCAATAATATCAGGAATTATTGGACCAAGAATATTAGTTAAAAATGATATTACAAAAAATATTAAAAGAATTAAGATTACAATTAATGCACTACGACGTTTCATTATTTTATTTTTTTAATCAGGTAACAATAAGAACAAATACATATCCTATCGAATGCTTTACGATTAGATTTCGTTAGTGTACTAATGCTGCAGCTCCCAATAGTGTGATATTTTCATTTTGAGATTGGAGAATTTTAAGTCTTTTAATAGATTCAGGGAAATAACAGTCAACCAAAGCTTTTCTCATTTCACCGGCAAAAAACTCATATGCCTTTGCGATCGATCCTCCTAAGATAATCGCTTCCGGATCGTAAAAATATACAACCGCTTTAACAGCATTCCCAATATGTAACCCAAATTCATTCCATATACTGAATGCTTCTGAATTTCCATCTAATGCATCTTGATAAGCCTTTAAGGCAGTGGTATTATGCTTTGATTCAAAAAAACTGCTGCTACAATAGTATTCAAAATCTTCATCCCGGTAAGGTAAATACCCTATTTCGCCAGCTCCACAATTATTACCTGAATAAAGTTGATTGTTTATAATTATGCCTGAACCAAGACCTGTTCCTATGGCCAATCCAACAACCGATTTAAAAGGTTTGGCAAGACCATACTGATGTTCTCCAAGAACAAAACAATTAACATCGTTATTTACATATACGGGAATCTTAAATTCTTTTTGTAAAATATCTTTCAACTCCACTTTTTCCCACGAAGGAATTTTAACAACATTGTAAACGATCCCCTTATCAATATCCACCACTGATGGCACTCCAATGCCTATTCCTTTTATGTCAGGTTGAATCAAAGGCGCAATAAACTCTATAAATTGGGTAAGAGTTTCCGGTAATGAATCTTTATTCTTCAGAGAAGTATGTCTTTGCACGATGATCGAGCCATTTGCTATTATACCTGCTCTTATGTTTGTTCCACCTAAATCTACTCCTATGGTCATATCAATAATATTTAGTAAGTCTCAGCATATCACGTATAAAAATAAGAAAATTAAGGACATAGTTTCACAAATTGATTAAAAAACCCCTTAATTTTCAGGTTTCATAAATAATTAGTTAATAGTCGGCCCGCCCGTACCGAACGGTACGTTCGGGCGGGCAGTCCACAGTCGGCAGTCTACAGTCGGCAGTCCACTACAACTAATCATCCGGATTCGAACAAATAAAGTTTTAAACTTCAATAATAAAAAAGGTGTGGTTGGAAGTCCGGGTATGGATATACATAGAATTCTGTTAGGCGAGCAGGTGGGGGAGGTTTATACCGAATTTCTGTCAAACTCCCACGGAGGATCCCAGAAGACCCTAAGGGTTTTTGAAAACCCTTAGGGTCTGATCTTGATCTGGTTAACAACAGTTGCTATTTCAAAATTACTCCAGAATCCTGCCAAGCTTCCTGCTCTTTTCCAACAGCGCAAATCTGTCACCTTCAAATATCTCCAGAATCTGCTTCTGAATCTCCTGGTAATTCTTGTTAATGGTAGATTTTGTGATTGTCATGTTTTCTTCTTGGTTTTTCCCTGATTACTTTTACCTTTCCCCTTTGATCCTTTATTTTTTGCATTTTCTTTTAGTTTGTGAAATTCAGGCGAGCCGGGTTTAATTCCTATTTGTTTGGCAATATACCCCCATCCTTTCTCTTTATGAACTTTGTAAATTTCTACAACATCATCAATGGACTTACCGCTTAATTTTGTAAGTTCGAGTGCAAGGTAAATTTCAGCAGGTTCCATTTTCACAGAAATGCTTAAATAATCAATTTTCTTTTCTGAAATATTATACGTCAAGTTTAAATTGGTTTTGAAAGCTCCGAAATCCAATTTAGCATTTAAATTAATATTGCTTAAATCTGCATCCATTTCTGAATTTCCTGTATTAAAAGATATCTGTGCGTTAGAAATTACGCTTGAAAACAATAGACAGAGGACGATTAATAGTTTTTCCATAAAATTTTATATTTAGTTAACGCCTGGCATTTACTGTCCTAACATAACTTTCTGGAGTTAATACTCCAATCTCACTCGTTTTAAAGTCTTTTACATTTCTGGTAATTATAACATCAACATTACCTTTTTTTGTTGCGGTAAAATTTTGTAAAGCATCCTCAAAATCTCTAAAATCAGAATTTAAAGCATTTATAACCACACTTTTATCCATAGTTAATACATCTGTTATAGATAATAGTTGGTTCAGTTTTTCAATTACTTTGTAGTGGCTTGCTATTTGTCTTAAAATGTAATAAGTGTTACTCAATATTACAGGTGTTACATATCCACTTATTATTCTGTTCTCACATAAAGAAAGAATCTTAGAAGCATTTTCTGAAAATGGTTGCCTGTCTATAAAGAAATCCAGGATTACATCTGTATCAATTAATACTCTTTTCATTACAGATATTTTTCTGTTAATCCTTTAGTCAATTCCTTTTTATAGTCAAAATCTTTAGGTGCTTTAAAAGATCCCTTTAATGACTTTACAATTGGAGTTAATTCAATCTCTGATTCACTTTCATTCGTAATTGCTTTTAAATAATTTTCAATAATATCAGATAAACTTCTCCCTTTTCCTTTTGCATATCGTTTTGCCTTTTCAATTATTGACTGTTCTATTGTTAATGTCAATTTGGTATTCATAATACTTCTTTCTTAAATTTGAAATATACGTACAAAAGTACAAAAAAATAATTATACCCGTATAATTTTTTTACAATAAATACGTATTTATGCTTGTGGTTAAGGTTGCATAAACGAAATTTCGCTTATTTTCTGTATAGTAAAAACTTCCCGGAACTCCTGACGAGAATAACTTTGTGTAATAAATAAATTTAAAAATGAACTAAAATGAGAGAGTAATTAAACATACAATCTAAAGTTGCAGGATATAAGGGTCTAAGAGTCTAAGGGTCTAAGAGTCCTAGGAATATAAGAGTAACCTTTCGACCTCTTCGACTTCTTAACCTTTCGACCTTTGACTATTCGACCTCTTCGACTTTTTAACCTTTCGACCTTTTCCATTCTACCAGGAATAATTCCCGGCAACCCAGGTTGGTGCTTTAAATATCTTTACGAATCACTTCTGATGCCGAGGTTGATTAACCCTTTTGTGAGACCATTTAAACGTTCTTTTTGATCTTCTTTAGGGTGTGTGCAAATCCTCTCGATACCTGGTACTTTCTTGTTTACAATTTCAAGATATTCCCGAATTGTCGTAACTGTATCGCGATTAATATTCAAATAATCAAGTAACCGATAATCAAGAGTATCATTATATTCTTGTTTAGATATGGGTGGATCAAGTTGTTGTAAAACGTCATCGCACTGACCATCTGGTAATAAATGTTTGCATCCCTGGCAAACCGCGTCAGCGCCGATAACTAATTTTATCTTAATATCCAAATCAGACAGTATTGCTTTTGCTACAATGTGCTGTGAATGTCCGTATGGGTGAGGCTTGTATTCAACACCATGACCATAGCCGGTAATGATGTCTAAAATGTGATGTGGTCTCAGCTTCATGATTTTCTTTTTTCCCTTTTTTAACATTGGATCATCTATCGACGAATTTTTATTCACAAATCCAAACAAACCGAATACTGTAACCAAGCCCAAAACTTTCAGAAAGTTGCGACGTCTTATTTGATTCATTATATTATACGTATCGGAATTTTAAAATTGTTTATTGATTTACAATAAGTTATGTGTATATAATAAAACTTATCTTATAAAAGGCTAAGGTTCACCCTGTGAAATAAATCGAAGATTTATTGCGAAGCAATATTTCACAGGGTAAATTTGCGTAGCT
>DAOVQI010000110.1 GCA_030628785.1 Bacteroidota bacterium | reverse complement strand
GATAAAAGGCAAAAGTAATAAAACCGACACCCATGCCCGTACCGGACAGTAAGTTCGAGCGCACAGCACCCAGCATATGGCAATTAAAATTTAACAATTAACATATAACAGTTAACAAATAACATTTTGTTTCTTTTCTTCTAAACATCCTGATTAGTCACCAAATTTCTAGTTTTTTGTATCTTATAAAAAAATGGTATTTTTGCACGCACAAATTATCATGCGGAAATAGCTCAGTTGGTAGAGCACGACCTTGCCAAGGTCGGGGTCGCGGGTTCGAGTCCCGTTTTCCGCTCAACAAAAAAAAGGCCGCGATAGCGGTCTTTCTTCATTTACAGGGTACGACCGGAGCTTGCTCCAGGGAGGATCATGTAAATGAAGAAATTCAGCCACGGAAGTGGCTTTTTTTTGTTGATGGTATCTCCCTTCCTGGTCCGCGAGTCACGCTGATAGGGTGACGAGCAACCGAGGCCGAAGGCCGAGCTCATGAGGAACGAAGTGACGAGTAATCCCGTTTTGCAAAAGCTTGCTTTCCAATGGACGAATGGAAATAATAAAAAAGTATCCGGTAGGATGCCTGTTTTGTTTATTATCATCATACTTTTCCTATAGGTATGCCGTTGGTATTACTTTTGGCTTTTTACTTTTATCTTTTTACTTTTGTCTTTTTACTTGAAATTCCTGCCCGGGTGGCGGAATTGGTAGACGCGCTGGACTTAAAATCCAGTGGACCTTTCGGTCCGTGGGGGTTCAAGTCCCCCTCCGGGTACAAAAAAGCCCCAATATATGGGGCTTTTTTGTTAGTATGGATCGTTCTATAGAAATTTGGGATATTTGGTTAATCCTAAAATTTGAATTGCAAAATGTTGCGAATACAAGGATGATTGATGTAATATCTTAATTTGGAAAATAACTCTTAATTTCAAAATTTAAGTTCATCCCAAAGTTTTTCACTTCGTATTCTCCTGTAAATTACATTTGAGGATACTCCGAATTTGTCACATATAACATTAGAAATTGTATCAATAATTCTTTCATCATTATCATTAGAAACAAGACTTTTGAATGTTTCAATTTTTTCTCGTTGTTCTTCAAGGGCTTTTATCAAATGTTCTTTAGGTATTAAAAGTCTACCGGAAAATTCATAAGCTTGTTGTTCAAACCAGTTTAAGTCTTCTTCTGACATTTCTTCTCTAAAATGAATCCAATCCTCAATTGTTCTGAATTGAGATTTTTTAATTATTTCTTCATGTAATATATAATGAGCGACCTCATGGGCAAGTGTAAATCTCAATCGGTTTGAATACCTCTCGTCACTATAAATTTTTCCATCAATGTAAATGGTTTTCAAATCATTTGACAAAAAACCATCGACATCAATTGTTGATTTTAGTCTGTCTTTTGGAACTATCTCTAAACATAGACTAAATTCAACAATTTCTTCTATGGGAACCGGTATTTTATCCGGTGGGTCTACATATATTGCTCTGAAATCTTCAGCAAGTTTTCTTATTTCAGGCCAGGTATATCTCTTTGGTTTCATGTTAAAATTACTTATCCTTCTCTTATTATATTAATAAGTTTCTCAAGTTCCTCACGAGTAGGTGGTTCACCTCGAACAGTTCTGAAAAAAACAGGAAGTTTCTCTAATACCTTTTCATCTTCTATTAAATCTTTTGGAACAAATGAAATTGCTGCTAAATCAAAGAGAGTATTATATTCTTCACTACCCTTTTTCATCTTTAAAATTTTTGCAATTATTTCCAGCACAAATCTGCTTTTCGGAGGTTGAAGCAGCTTACGTTCAATTTTACTCCAATTGCTTGGATCTAATTCCGCTTGCCTACAAAATTCCCTTAATGTTATTTTTTTCTCAATTCGTTTTTCTTTTACGAATACTCCAAAGGTTTTCATGGCTTAATGGTTATTAAGTGTGGTATTTATTTACTATATGGTAAATTTACACCACAATTATGCCAAAGTCAAATTTTTTATTAATATTCCCATAAAATATGTTTTATAACATAAAAATACAACCAGTAGCAGGAAAGAACTATTAAATATTCAGGTTTAAATAATCTACGATATTACTATCGCTTTGGATTTGAATTATTAATGCCTCCCCCGCGAAATAATGCTTCGCAGTAAAGGCATCGCCTTTATTTAACAGAGTCAGCTAGCGGACCCATCAGTGCCAAAGGTACTCTCCTTTGGAGGGATGATATATTTGAAGGTTATGATACACCTCCATTAGACCCTTAGGGTTTTTTGCCACAGGCATCCCTTCGGGAAAAACCCTAAGGGTCTTCAAAGTGGTATGACGACTTTTACTTATTAAATCCGCTAAGCGGATAGGCTAACTTTCACTACTTTTACGGTTTTAAAAACCGTATTATGTTAAAACTAAACGGAATAATACCTGCTGTTCCCACTCCGTTTGATGCAGAAGGCAATCTTGCTACTGATAAGCTGAAAGAAAACTTTAATTACTGGAATCAGTTTGATCTGAAAGGCTATTTAATGCTTGGTTCAAACGGCGAGATGGTGATGTTAACACACAGGGAAAGACTTGAGGTTCTTGAAGCTGCACGTACCGTTATTCACGGTGATAAGATTATGCTGGCGGGTACCGGTTGCCAGTCTACCAGGGAAACTATTGAACTTACAAAGGAAGCTGCACGGATCGGGGCTGATGCTGCTCTTGTACTGAATCCTTTTTATTATAAAAACCAAATGACCCGTAAGGCTTTGGAAGAACATTATTTATCGTTAGCGGATGCCTCACCCATTCCTGTGTTGGTATACAATATGCCTGCCAGCACTGGTATAGATCTGGATGCTGATATGGTAGTATCACTTTCCGGACATCAGAATATTATTGGTCTGAAGGATTCCGGTGGAAACTTGGTTAAAAAGGGAACTGTTATGGATTTAGTAAAAAGTGAATTCCAAGTCATGGCCGGATCGGCAGGGTTTCTGCTCCCGGCTTTGTCTGCAGGGGCTGTCGGGGGAATTCTGGCTCTTGCAAATATCGCCCCCCAACAATGCATCAACCTGTACCATGCTTTTTGTTCCGGAGAGAAGGAAAGATACGGGAATCTGCAATCGAAAATTATGGAATTGAATACAGCCGTTACCGGGCAATGGGGTGTTCCGGCTCTGAAAGAAGCAATGGACTTTATAGGGATGTATGGCGGACCTGCCCGTAAGCCATTAATGCCCCTTTCCGGGGAGGAAAGGGAACAATTACATGCTTTGCTAACTGGCTTTTCTCTTCAGCCGGGGGTGTTTGAAAAGTAGGTTTTTACACTAATAGATCATGTTGAGCCCTTCATTACTCCTTCACTACGTTCACGAAAAGCTTTGTAGAAACATACAAATATTCAGCCTATACTTCGACAAATCATCAATAAATGGCTTTGCTAACTGGCTGATATCCTGCATTATAATAATCAAACTCCGATGGAGTTTTAATTATTCTTTCCCATTTGGATACTACAATAATCCAAGGCCGATGGCCTTGTAAATCTGTTGAAGAAAGAACCCTATCGGTGTTCTATTAAGCTAATTAGGGGAAATAGTATCCCTTTCCGTCACAAACTGTACAATCAGGTAATCTCCCCTTACATAGGCATTGTACTGCCCCTTCCGGCAAGTCACTGATCATTTCTTTTTTATCCTTCATGAACAGATCTATACCAAGCCAGTCTTCCCAGCTTTCCCATCCTTTATTCTTATAAGCTATATCAGGATATGCGAAAATATTTTTAGGTTTTTTCCCAAACTTTACCGACTTGCCTTTGCAATAAATTTTCCAGTCAGCAAACGATTTTAATTTCAAACTTCCGATAAATTTTTTTGATGAAGAAAAATCTCTAAACTCAATATTTTTCCCGAACCAATCGTTCCAATCCTGCCATCCCTTATTTTGATATTCAAGATTTGGTTTTTCGGGAATACATAAATTGAATTTTAGATGAATGGGATTTTCTTGATTTATATACTCAAACCATTGATTCTTATTTTTTAATTTTAAACTCCTGACAAACTCCCTTGATTCAAAAAATGATGAATATACTTTCCTGTCCTCGGGTTTGACTAACCAATCCAGCCATTCTCTCCATCCTGTAAAATGATATGTTTCATCCGGATTAGAAGGAATATTATTTGGTAAAGGGTTCCTTTTGGGAAGTTTCCCGTTTACAAATGCTTCCCATTCCTCCTTGTATTCAAATCCATATGTACGAACAATTTCCCTTGCGTCTTTAAAAGGGAGCCATTTATCGTCTTTCTGGTTTTCCCACAGGTTCAATTGATCAAAAGGCATAATATCATGTTAAATCCGCTTAGCGGATATTGCAATTACATGGTTTGTTGGATAAAATATAGTCGTCAGACCACTCGAAGTGGTCAGACGACTACTCTCAGATGGCTTATATTTTCACTCCTAATATCAGAATATCATCTATCTGCGGATTTTTTCCTTTCCACTCAAGGAAGGTGTTTTCGAGGATATCTCTCTGCTTTTCCATCTCCAGTTCATGGATATCGGTCAATAAATTCTTGAGTTGTTTTACCATAAATTTCTTTTGGTCAGGTCCTCCGAACTGGTCTGCATAACCATCGGAAAAAACATACAAAACATCATCCGGCTGAATTTCCATTACATGGCTGGAAAAAGGTCTTTCGGCATAGGTATGGATACCAATTGGCATTTTATCACCTTTTATTATCCTGAGTTCTTTATTTCTGAATATAAGCAAAGGGTTATTCGCCCCGGCAAATTCAAGGCTTTTGTTTTTCATATCCAATACATACATGGCAATGTCCATACCATCCTGGCTTCCACCCAGTTCCCCTTTTTGACGCAGTGAGGTAATAACCTGAGTACGCAAACGGTTCAGGATTTCATTGGGATGGAAAATCTTGCTTTTGTTTACAATCTCGTTAAGAAAAGCTGTACCCAGCATACTCATAAAAGCACCGGGAACACCGTGTCCTGTACAGTCTGCTACGGTAACAATAATTTTGCCCTGCGTTTCCGACAACCAGTAAAAATCACCGCTTACGATATCTTTGGGAAGATAGAGGACAAACCGGTGAGGCAATTTGTCGGAAAGGTAATCTCCAGGGGGCAGGATTGCCGTCTGGATTCGGCGGGCATATTTGATGCTATCCCTGATTTCTTTGTTTTGTATGGCTATCCTGTCCCTCTGCCGGTGTGCCAGATCACGTTGCTTTTCGATCTCGTTTTTTTGCCGCCGTACTTCGGCTGTTCTGCGCTGGACAATAAGCTCCAGCCGGTGTTTATCCCTGATCAGGCGTCGTGCATTGAGTGTTACAATACCCCAAATAGTCGATACAATCAGGATAATATAGATTATATATGCCAGAATGGTCCGGTGCCGGGGAGGAGAAATGGTAAGTTGAAAAGATGCAATCTCGCTTTCAGTGTTGTAAATATTGTTTGCTTTTACTTTGAAATCATATTCTCCCTCTTTCAGATTAAAACGAACCCTGGATTCCGTTGTCCATCCCGACCATTTTTTATCAAACCCTTCCATAAAAAAACTATACTGGGTTGCATCTTCACGCTCAAAAAACGGAGCAGCAAATTCAAAGATGATGTTCCTGAATTTGTAATCGATAACAGGTTTTAAATTTTCCGGTTGGTCTGAACCAATTAACTTCTTCCCATTATTGTCAGAGGTATAATTTGTGCCGTAAAATATTACCGAGTCCTCTCCAAGGGTGATCTTTCTGATGAGGGTTTTAAAAGGTTGCTGATAACTTTTATCAATATTGGATTTATAACTAAAGATCTTATTGGAAATACCAAACCATGTAATTCCGTCGATATCATTATAAATAACTTCTATCTGCCTGTTCGGCAAACGCATAAAGGGTAATGTATCAATCCTGTAATTGCCATTTTCTTCAAATTTAGTGAACTCAACCCAATATTTATTCTGTTTATTACAGGCCATCCAGTGGTTTCCGTTATCATCTTCTGAGAACCGGGAAACACCCCTGGAGCCGTTAATGTACCTTTTATCGAATGAACTGTCGGGAATAAAAGATCCGAAACTTTTATTATATCTGTGAAATCCGGTTTGTGTGGCTAACAATATATCGTTTTTGTAGTTGTAAACCTGTATGTCTTTCAAGGAAGATAATCCGCTGCTTGTACCGAAATGATGTATTACCGTATCCGATATCGCCAATTCAATTTTCAATACACCTTCATGAAAAGTCCCCAGCCAGATATTTCCACTATTATCTTCAGCAATACTTCGAATTTCGTAGGGCTTCAATTTTTTAAACCTTCTTTCATCGACCCATAAATCATTGAGCAATGTTATTGAAGAAAGGCCTTCCTTGTTGCCAATAAAAAGCTTTGAAGGGTTGGAAGCAGATTGGTAGAGTTCAAAGGTTTCATAATAAATGTTTTCCTTCCTGTTTTTGATCTGATCTTCGACAGATATTGCCTTGTTTTTATCTGTTATTTCAGAAATGCCATATGATGTTCCGGCTAATAATTTTTCCTCACGGGTATCGGTATCAGCAAAATTGATTAATGACCAGCAACTGTTATTCATTCCTTCCACCTGCTTAAAATCCGGGTTCCCGTTTTCGTCATATTTCAAATAGAACAATCCTGTCATTGTTCCAACATACAAGGTTCCTTTGAACCGTATGATATCCAGGACTGATCCTTTTAAACCCGATCCTTCACCGAACACTGAAATAGGGGAGCCGGTTTCTGCTTTGGAGATTCCCAAATCCATGGCAAGCCAGATAGGACGTCCTGATATTCCACTATTATCAGAAAAAACATTGTAAATCATTTCATCCTGTAAACCGGCCTTTTTATCCAGTGCGAACTTCATTCTTCCTGCCTCATCGATCACAACAGCTCCTTTTTCTCCTGTTCCAAAAACAAAATTCCGGTCAGGTAAGCTAATCCCTTGATAGATCAAGTTTTGTTTCAGATATGTGTTGCATTTTGATGTAAAAAAACGATCGGATACCTGACCCGTTTCCGTGTTGTAGGTATAAACACCATTTGAATATGTACCAATAATAATCATATTGGAGTCCAGGTAAGACATTGAAAGGATATTTTTCCCGATAAAAAAATCACCTCCCCTGGTAACCTCAAAAGAATCGGTTTTCAATTCCATCAAGCCTTTCTCATAAGTGCCAAGATAAATTTTGTCATTTGCGTAAAAGGTGAAAAAGGGGGAAAAATGCAGGTTAATTATTTTTTTGAACGCAAAATCATGGTATTTGAATATTTTATAGTATCCACCCTGGAAATATATTTCATCGTCTTTGATGTTTATTTTCCAAACATCTCCAAAGAGTCTGTTAGTCGAATCGAGTTGGTTTGAAAGAGAAATGTATTGTAACTGTCCGATTGTATTTGGTTCAAGGTATCCGAATTCATCCTGGGCACCAACATATATGATATTATCATGATATGCTAATGAACGTACAATGGTATTGTTGGGGATTTCTATCAGTCGCCAGTTTTTTCCGTCATATTCGAGAACTCCGTCATTATTCCCAAAATACATTACACCCCGCTGGTCCTGAACAATAGCCCAGTTCTGCTCACTGGCACCATATTCTTCAGGGGTATAATTGGTGATAAGGGGAATACCGTATTGGTTAACCTGACTGAATAAACAGTTTAGGAAGATAAATCCTGTAAGAAAAATGAATACAATTTTTTTCATAATCCCGATTAAAGAACGAAAATAATTCCCTAAACCATTAATTATGAATGCTAAAAATACGATTTTTATTGAAATAAGTGAAAAGTAATAGATTCTCGATACTGGATAATGTGGATCCCGGATTTGGGCTTTTTATGAAGATGGCTGGGTTAAGTGATAGAAGTAGGGATTGGTATTGTTAAATTACTCGCTTCGCTCATGAGATCGCCCCGATAGCCATCGGGGCTAAGTTCAATGTTTATGGCTTGATAATGGCTAATTCTTTGCATTTTTAAGTCGGCAATCTTCAGTCGGCCCGCCCGAACGTACCGTTCGGTACGGGCGGGCCGACTATTAACTAATTATTTATGAAATCTGAAAATTAAGGTTTTTTTTTAATTCACCCTGTGAAATAAATCGAAGATTTATTGCGAAGCAATATTTCACAGGGTAAATTTGCGAAGCTATGTTCTTATTAAGAACTTGGTCCGAAAGAATGCTATGGGCACACCCTTCAACTTGTATTACATTAAAAAAAAAGGCTGTCCGCATGTACTTTCAGGAAACAGCCTTGTTTTAGAATTTATCCTAAAAAGCTACTTCACTTCTTCAAAATCAACATCAGTAACTTCTTCATCACTTTTAGTATCGTTTTTTTCTCCTGTTTCCTTCGATGGTTCAGATTCAGTTGCAGCGCTCTGACTTGATTTATATAATTCTTCGGAAGCTGCTTGCCAAACAGCATTTAGTTCGGCTGTTGCTTTTTCAATTGCTTCGATGTCCTGGTTTTTATGTGCTTCCTTTAACGTAACCAATGCCTTTTCAATAGGTTCTTTTTTGTCAGCAGGTAACTTATCCCCAAATTCTTTTAATTGCTTTTCGGTTTGGAATATTAAGCTGTCTGCAGCATTTAATTTATCGATCTTTTCCCTGGCTTGTTTATCAGCTTCTTCATTTGCTTTAGCTTCTTCTTTCATCCTGTTGATTTCTTCATCGGTTAATCCGGAAGAAGCTTCTATCCTGATCTT
>DAOVQI010000359.1 GCA_030628785.1 Bacteroidota bacterium | reverse complement strand
GCTTAAGTATGAAATTCCAAACCACAAATAACAAAAAACAAATAAATTTCAAGTTCCATACCGATAGCTATCGGTACAAAACTCCAAACCCTTCTTAATAAAAGCAATATTGATATTTTAGTCATTGTGATTTGCGATTTGTTTGTATTTTGTGTTTTGATTTTTGGTGCTTTTAATTAGAAAAACTTCTACTTTTTAGACAGACACTAAATACATCTGGTGTATCTTTAAAGAGAAGAAATGATTCAATTAACCAAATTCGATACTGCTTTAGTCGGTTATAAATAAAAATTAACTACGATAAAATTAAACCAAACATGCCGCTTGACACTATTATAGAATTTCAGAATTGTTCTATTTTCCAGAAAGACAGCCTAATATTATCGGAAGTAAGTTTCAGGGTTGACAAAGGTGAATTTGTTTATTTGATTGGTAAGGTTGGAGCCGGCAAGACCAGCCTGATAAAAACCATTAATGTTCAACTCCCGCTGAAGGAAGGAGATGCAAAGGTTGTAGGCTTTGATCTGCGGCATATAAAGAGAAAACAGGTTCCTTACCTCAGGCGAAAGTTAGGAATTGTTTTTCAGGATTTTCAGTTATTAATTGACCGGTCAGTTAATAAAAACCTGGAATTTGTATTGCAATCTACAGGCTGGAAAGACAAGAATGATATTAATAAAAGGATTGAAGAAGTTTTGGAAAAAGTCGACCTTGGATATAAAGGATATAAGATGCCACATCAGCTATCAGGCGGAGAACAGCAAAGAGTTGTCATTGCCCGGGCATTATTGAACGATCCTGAAATTATCCTGGCAGACGAACCTACGGGCAATCTTGATCCCGAAACATCAGAAGGGATCGTCAAGATTCTCCTTGAAATCAGTAACAGCGGCCGGGCAGTCATTATGGCAACCCATAATTATACCCTTCTAAAGAAATTTACAGCCAGAACCTTAAAATGCGAAAATGGCAGGATCACTGAAGTGGATCAGGGAGAAGAGATCGATTTTAATAGCATTAAGTGAATGATGCTGGGCTTGCCACGTGAAATGCGACGAAGGAGCATATTTCACTGTGGTGCTGGGTACTGGGTGCTGGATGCTGGGTACTGGGTGCTGGATGCTGGGTACTGGGTGCTGGATGCTGGGTACTGGGTACTGGGTGCTGGATGCTGGGTGTTTGGAAATATGAAATATGATTGATGAAATATGAAATACTTTGGTGCTGAGACTGGGTGAGGGGGAGACTGGGTGATGAAGAAAAGATAAAAGATAAAAGGAAAAAGATAAAAGGAAAAAGGAAATATTGAATATCGAACACCGAATTTCGAACGTTTTGCGCAGTAAAACCTCACGCCTGTCCCGTTTTTTCGGGGAGTGGCATGTGTGTTAGATTGTGGGAACGAGTAATTTTTGATTTTGAATTAGCAGGAAGCAGGAAAAGTAGGCAGTAGTCAGTACGCCCGCCCGTACCGAACGGTACGTTCGGGCGGGCAGTATGCAGATGTGGCGGAAAGTCTGGGCCTAAATGCAGAGCTGAATTGGATTCGGCTGGGAAAAGACCAGACCAGGAGACCCTAAGGGTTTCATTCCTACAGCATATCATTATATAATCTGGCAGTGAGGTTTTTATGGTTCAATCAAATTTACCCAAAGAGTTAAAACCCTTAGGGTCTTTCCGTAGGCACATGAGGCCGTAGAATAAAGATTTAAGGAAAGTATATAGCCGATTAATATTGACGAATAACGAACATTCGATTGACGATTGATGAAGTTGTTTAACCAAAACCCAGCAACCAGTACGCAGCCCCCCACCGAGAAATTGAAAACTGAGAATGTCACTGAAAACTATAAACCTGAAACTATTATTGTAGAGCCGAATTGTATTCGGCTTAGAATAGACCTGCCAGAATAACTTTGGTCGGGTGGGCTATCGGGCTGACTGTTCGTCATTATGTTTATTTAGGATGGAAATTGAGGAATGATGAAGTGACTATGAAATGGGAAGAATACGTGATTTGGAGGAAGAACCTCGGAGAGGTTCCATTATTGTAGAACATACAATCTATCAGTAAAAGTGCCGGAACTGCTGATTTTTATTAGTGTTACAGCCGTTTCATCCGGCGCAAATAGCCAACAGTAAATCCAATGAGCAGTGGCAGGAGGCAGGGATAGTACGCAGAAAGCAGCAAAGCTTAGAGCAGAGAGCAAAGAGCATGGAGCATGAAGAATTATGAAAGATGATTTATGAATGACAAAGTCAAAAACCTTATCTTTTCAGCACCCTTACCGGCCATGGAAGTTTATTTTGACGGATGCTTAAGTATTCCATAGGTTTCGAACCAAATCCCCTGTAAAACCTTGCCAGACTCTCAATATTAGAGCCCTGAAAATCAATAAGATAATTACTTCCTGCTTTTGCTTTAATGAAATTGTCAATGATTAAAAACATAGCACCGTTTTCCCTGCTTTCCGGAGAGGAAGCCGAAAACAGAAAAACAAAACTATCCATTGAAAACAAGAAATAGGCTCCTGCACAATATTTCCCATTTGTTCCATACGCCGCATAAACCTCTCCGAGTTTCCTGTTTAATCCTTCAATCATTACCGATCGTAAATTATTGTAATGTATTGTTTTTATCTTCTTTATTTTTTTACCCAGGTTATTGCGAAAAAGACCGATCAATTCCTCAATATTGGACTCTTTTTTAATAATTATCTGATTTTTTAACGCCTTTGTAACATTCCTTTTCGTGTTTTCCGAATATTGGTTGCAGATATCGTCGTAAGGGCCTGCCAGATCCAACTCAAATGTTCTGTTTTTATTTTTTTCAAATTTGGATAAATCTACCGGGTTAGAAACATTCAAGACAATTTCGAAAAATTTATACCTGGCAGAAATAATATCCAAAAATTGTTCTACAGTTGATGAATTTATCTTTCCTTTTGAGAAAACACCAAGCTGTTGGGCAAAATAGGGTTGGTACAGGTATTGAATGCCATATTTTTTTCCATGTGTTAAAGGAAATACGGTTTCATAATCATTTTTAACGAGAGCTTTCCAGTTTTTACAAACCCGGTCGAGATACCACGAAAAAGCATAGACATTCCCATTGGGTGCCTGGCGGATACATTGGTCCCATTTTCCCTTGTCTATGTCCTGATGGTCTAAGAATCGAATCATTTATTTTGATAATTTAACTTACACACCCCTTACATCCGCACAATCCCTCGCACTCCCCTCTCGCTCGCCCACTTGCCATCCCACAGAGGGGAATTTAACGTATCTGCTATTTAACTCAAAGTAATATCAAAAAGCTATAAACATTTCATCAGGGAAGGAGCATATTTAACCGTGGTTCTTGGTTTTCAGTTTCAGATAAAAGTAAAACAAACGGTTATGTTCCATAATCTTGTTGTTTTTTAAATTTTGCAACCTACTCGTCTGACCACTAAGATGTTCAAATTTATTATTATATCTCATTATTAGCATAATATTTTAAATCTAATC
>DAOVQI010000086.1 GCA_030628785.1 Bacteroidota bacterium | reverse complement strand
TCAGGGGGAGGTGGTTGGAAATCATTGTAAATCAACCACCCCGTCCGCCAGCCCTATGAAATACTATTTCGCAGTAAAGGCTTTGCCTTTATTTCATAGGGCTGGCGGACACCCCTCCTTTCCAAGGAGGGGAATTTGTAATCTATTTATAAACAGCTAGTTAAGTTTTATCACCAGCTGCTTTAATAATTTCTTCAATAATCAATTCCGGATCTTCAAAAACAATTTTGTTTTCAAACCGCAATATTTCAATTCCTAAGCTTTTTAAAAAGTTATCACGTTTTAAGTCTAATGTCTCTTTACCTAAAATAGCATGGTGTTCTCCATCTAATTCGATTGCTAAATTTTTTTCTGGACAGTAAAAATCAAGAATAAGTTTGCTAACACTGTGTTGTCTTCTAAACTTAAGCCCTTGAATTTGTTTATTTTTAAGCATTTTCCATAAAACAGCTTCAGCCGAAGTTGCATTTCTCCTAAATTTCTTTCGGGTTTCTTTTAATTCTTTCTTATTATGTAATCTGGGTTTCAATTTATAGATTATTTATAGTTTATCAATTGATATTTTATTTGCACAGCTAAAATTCTCCTCCTTAGACAAGGAGGAGTACCCGACCGGAGGGAGGGGGAGGTGGTTGGATTTCTTTATTAACGGTTTACTTCTTCAAGCGCTTTCAACATAGCTGCTAAATTCTCTACAGGCACGTTGGCCTGAATGTTATGGACGGTATTGAACACGAAACCACCATTTTCTCCAAATATCCGGCAGTTGTCGAATACCTGTTTCCGGACTTCTTCAGGACTTCCGAAAGCCAGAACTTTCTGAGTATCTATTCCACCTCCCCAAAATACCAGCTTGTCACCGTATGATTCTTTCAGGTATTTTGGATCCATGCCGGTTGCATTGATCTGAACCGGGTTCAGAATATCAAAGCCGCATTCAATGAATGACTGGATTAAAGGGGCAACAGCTCCGCAGGAATGTTTGAAGGTTTTCCACGTGGTGTTTTGATGGATCCAATCGTTGATTTTTTTATAATATGGGGCATACAAAGCGTTGAACGTAGTCACCGAACAGAATTGTGAAGTTTGGGTTCCAAAATCCGTTCCGCAGATAAAAACAACATCAATCCGGTTGCCAACTACGTGGTAAACCTTTCCCAGATTTTTTAGTGCCAGGTTTATTTGTGCATCGAAAATCCTGTGAATATAATCCTGTCGCGAAACAGTGGAAATATACCATTCTGAAACGTCTCTTATCCCTTTTGGATTTTTCAAATTTAATCCCGGAACCAGGGCAATATCTCCAAGAGCTGTTCCCCCAAAATTGGCTATAATCCCTTTATCCAGTTTGGATAGTTCATCAACTTCCTTTTTAAAGTATTCAAGATCAGTATCTGAAACGGGTGAAAATTCTTCCAGATTGTCTTCCGGATCCAGGGCGGCTTCGACAATGGGTTCCTGACGTATAACAGCATCGAAGAAGTATCCGCCTTTGGGCATTTTTGCGCACGGAGCAACTGTAGTATCTCCCTCAGGGTATATTAGAAGATCTCCCTGTTTGTCGATGGTCGTGTTAAAATTGCCAGGAACCAGAACAACCTGACCCCATACGGTTTTGAATTCTTTCCAGTTTTCATTTGCAAAACCGAACATATTATTTCTCGGGGAAAATCCAACAATATCAACACCCATGATATAAAGTAGTTCATTATCGATCTCACCAAGCATTTGGTAGGGTTCGATCACTTTGACCGGTTTGTTCTCCAGACCGAAATATTTCCGTAAATTTTCAACCGCCAGAACATGGATCCCCGTAACGGGTGTACCTCCAAAATCAACCGGTATCTTATCTGGTCTTTTATGAGCAAGTGCTGTTTTAACTCTTTCTCTACTTGTCATAGTTTGAATATAATATTTCTGTTCGAAAGTTAAGGTTTTTTACAATTTGTAGTAAGAATAAGGTTATGAATTAAATTCCTGTACTGCATCAAACATAGCTACAATGTTTTCAGGAGGAACGTCCGGTAATATGTTATGCACGGTATTAAAAACATATCCTCTACCCTGGTTGAAAATCTCCAAACGTTCCAGTACATGGCGCCTTATCTCTTCAGGTTTTCCATGGTTCAAAACAGAGGCTGTATCAATACCGCCTCCCCAGAAAGTCACTTCTTTCCCGAATTCTCTTTTAAGCTTTTCCGGTTCCATATCACGGCAGTTGGTCTGGACAGGGTTAAGTATTTCAAAGCCGGCTTCAATAAGGTCGGGAATAAGTTTATAAATGGAACCACAGGAATGAAGATATGTGTGCATACTACTGTTCTTTTTTGCAAAATCACACAATTGTTTGTGGCGGGGTTTAAAGAACTTTTGATAGGTTTCCGGGCTCAAAAAAGGACCATTATTCATGCCAAGATCATCCCCAAATTTCACCATATCAACAATGTCTCCAACTGCATGACAAACCTTTTCAAGGGTAGAGAGATGATGTTCCATAAGGGCATCGAGAAGCGCTTCAACTTTCACAGGTTCCATCACCAGATCCATCAGGAAATAATCCATCCTCCTGAGGAAGGTCCCCCATTCAAACAGGTTGCAACCAACACCTATGATCAGGGCTTTGTCGGTTTCGTTTCTTAGTGTAAGACAATTTGTCCTGAGATATTCCCAAAAGGTGTTTTCACCTGCATGGTCCCATGGACTGACGGGAAAGGCTGACCACATTACTTTATCCATTGCTTGCGACAGGTCTTTGAACGTGTCCGGATAACCATCGATATAAGGAAAGGTTGTTTGATCGAAGAAGGTAGCGTCCGGCGGCATTTTAGCAATGAGTTCGCCATCCTGGTTTGGAGCCCACCATACTCCTTCCTCATCCTGATAAGGCCGGAACCATTCCGGATATTGAGCCGGTGATCCGTCACCAAGATTAAAGTCATACCATGTGTTTTTATCAGTAGTAAAAGCCCGTCCGATATCCAGCACATCAACTCCGAAGTGATTTAATATCGCCATTTCAGGTTCAGCAAGTTGTTGTACCACATCATATACTTTAGTGGGTTCTTTACCAATTCCAAGATGCTTCTTAAGATTATTGTATGCAATGGCAGAAATTCCTGAGCTTGGTGTTGCTCCCAGGTCAACCGGTACCCGGTCGGGATGTTGGTGGTTAATGGCGGATAGGATACGTTCTCTTGAGTTCATTTTTTCCAGAATATTTTATTTATTTATACAATCGTAAGTGGTTGGATTTAATAGTTTATCAACCACCCCGTCCCTCGCTTGCCCTGTTAAATCATTAAATACAGCGGAGCTTATTTAACAGGGCTACCGCTCGGTCCACCCCTCCTTTCCAAGGAGGGGAATTTGTTTCTTATGTTGATAAAAGTATTCTTTATTTAATAAAATGTGCCTTTTAAATTATAAACAAAAGCAAAAATTCTCCTCCTTAGATAAGGAGGAGTACCCGACCGGAGGGAGGGGGAGGTGGTTTGATTTTTTAATCCAAATGAAAAATTTCCTCCATGGTCGCCCACCATTCCCCTTCCTTCCTGGTTTCCAATGGGATCTGGCACGGATCAGTCAGTTTCCACCATTCCTGAGTAAGCGAATCATCTGCCATTTTTTTCATGTCGGCTTCAAAATCGTTACCAACGTATTCGAAATAACTGAACAGGTAACCATCCTTATAGTAAATGGAATAATTACGGATATTACATTCGGTGAGCATGTTCATTATGCCGGGCCAGGGATTGGCATGCAGCTTCTTATACTCTTCCAGCTTTTCAGGTTTCACTTTGATAATCATTCCAAAGCGCTGAACCTTTGGTTCTTTTAACTGTTCAGTTTCACTTTCCGGAACATAGGCTTCGGCAATTTTATCCTTACTATCCGATTTGCAAGCTTCAAAACAAATCAGGAAAATCAAGACGATAAATAAACCTATTTTCATTTGATAAGTATTTTTGAATGATGAATAAGTTTCAAAATGAATATTATTTAAAATCCCAAATCACAAATAAAATACGCCATTAAAACACCTCTGTACAGTCATTTTCCCTTACGGGTTTTACCCTGTTTAACCTACTCGGCATTTACTCGTCTGACCACTAAAACATTATGGCTTCCAATTCAAACTAAAATTCAAGCCAATGGGTCTAACTCGTCTGACCACTAAGATGTTCAAATTTATTATTATATCTCATTATTAGCATAATATTTTAAATCTAATCATAAAGTTAAACAGTAGTAGTGGTCTGACGAGTACATATCTCTCAGCAGCAGCAGTGGACGAGTATCATATAAAATCTTTAGTTGCATCATAAATCCCCTTTGTCTCCTTTTTATATTCTTCCAGTTGTTTTTTCTTCCAATCCTCAGCCAGCCTTCTTAGTTCAGTATCAGCATGTGTGAAAAACATTTGATAGGACTGGCAAAAATGAGAAAGTCCCTTATCCCTGGGGTCACGGACCCTGTCTTTTGTACAACCGCCGAAGCAATGTCTGAACCAGTTACAGCGTCTGCAGGGTGGAGGGACATGTGCTTTGATCTTTCCGAACTGGTCCTGCTTCTTTGAATTAAGTAAATTGATTATTTTATCCTTCATGATATTTCCGAGCTTCCATTTTGGCTCGACAAAAAAGTCACATGAATACACATCTCCGTTATGTTCTATAACCACGTACACACCACATTCTTTGTGGAGAGTGCATTCAGGAGCCTGCAAACCTACATAAGTATGAAAGACTGAATCAAAATGCCGTACGGAGGTGGTTGGGATACCATTTTTAAAATCGGCTATCCAAAGATCCCATATTTTACACAGGAATTCACCAAACTTATCGGGTGTAACTGAAAAAGGAGCTGCCTGTGAAGAATCCATTTTATCCGTTTCCACGATGGGAATAAATTGCATAAATTCAAATCCCAGGGATTTATGGTAATTGTAGATTTCTTCAGGAAACCGGACTGAATAATCGGTAATGCAGGTAAGAGAATTAACTGCAACTCCTTCATCAAGTAAAAGTTTGGCAGTATTTTCAACCTTTTGCCATGTGCCTTTCTTGTCTTTTGACCACCGATATTTGTTATGGATATGTTCCGGTCCGTCGAGAGAAAGCCCGATCAGGAAACTGTACTCATTGAAGAATTTTGCCCATTCTTTGTTGATTAAAATCCCGTTAGTTTGAAATCCGTTCCCAACAGTTTTTCCCTGTCCGTAAATTTTTTCGAACTGTACCGCTTTTTTAAAGAAATCCAATCCCAGGAGTGTGGGTTCGCCTCCCTGCCATCCGATAGAAACCGACTCACCTGATTGCAGCATGACCTGTCTGATCATTTCTTCAAGAACCGATTCACTCATTCTATGGATCCTTGATTCCGGATACAGCTTTTCTTTCTCAAGATAAAAACAATAATCACACCCCATGTTGCAGTCCGGACCGGAAGGCTTAACCAGTATTGAATCCAATGGTTTTCTTCTACTATGCATAATAGAATAGGTGTATTTCAAATTTTATAAAACCCTAAGGGTTTTTAGAAACCCTTAGGGTTTGTTTATTAATAATCCAATTCCATTTTTTCGACATATTTCTCGTAAACTCTAGAACGATGGTAATATAAAAAATTGTCCAATCCATCAAACCATTCTAAACCATCTTCAATATTTATTAATTCATCTGGGGCACTTACTAACTTGGATGTATTTCTGATATAAGAATGAAAGGAGGAAAACTTCCAATCTTCAGGATTTAAGCAGAAATTATGGTTTACCGGATTTAGGTGAATGTAAGTTAAAGCCTGTATCAAGTATTCTTCAGAAGTAATCGTATTTCGATTAATGGATTGGTTAAACAGACTGCCTTTTCTATGATATTTTTTATTAAATGCTTTCGCGTATGAATTTTGTAAATTACCAAAACGATGAGAGATTAGGCCTGATATATCATCGATTTTTTCTGTTTTAAATATTGAATTTAATTTACTCTCTTCGTTAATCTGCAATAATAAATGGAAATGGTTTGGCATCAGGCAGTATGCGAATATGCTAGTTATTGGGCAAATATGTATTAATATTTTATCAAGAAAAAAAATGCAATTATCATCTTCGCGAAAAATATTATCACTTCCGTTTGCATGATTGTAAACATGGTAATAGTATTCTGGTTCAAAAGGCTCTCGTAGATGCCCCATCGTTATTTATTTATTCAAACCCTAAGGGTTTTTAAAAACCCTTAGGGTTTAACAGGTTTTATTTTATTAATTCAGATCGATTTGTTTAAATGGAAATTCTTTGGATGGGGTTCTTGCTTCCTTCATGATTTTTTTAATCTGTTCAACTATTTCCGGGTGTTGCTCTGATATATCGTTTTGCTCGCCGATATCATCAGACAGATTATATAATTCTATGTGAAGGCTATCCTTAAACATGTTCTGTCTCACCCCTTTCCAATCGCCCATTCGTACCATTTGCTGACCACCGTAAGACGCAAATTCCATGTACAGATATTCGTGTTCTTCCTGTTTATCTTTACCCAGAAGGATAGGAGCGAAGCTGATTCCGTCAATATCATCAGGATTTTTATTAGAAACACCGGCAACTTCACTGAGGGTTGGTAAAATATCCTGAAAAGCACAAATGTGATCGCTTGTTGTTCCGGGTTTTATTTTACCCGGCCAGCGGGCAACAAACGGAACCCTGATGCCGCCTTCATAAACACTACCTTTCAGTCCCCTGAACAATCCGGCGCTTTTAAAGAATTCCGAGTCGGAACCACCTAAGCGGTTAAAGGTTGGACCATTGTCGGAAGTAAAGATTATTAATGTGTTATTTTCAATGTTAAATTCTTTCAATAATGCCATGATTTGTCCGATTCCTTTGTCCATGTGAGTGATCATAGCAGCATACCCAGCCCGGGGAAAAGGATGTTGAAGATAACCCCGGTGTTTATAATCTTTTTCCTGAATTATTCCTTTGTATTCTGCTAACGATTCTTCTGGCACCTGGATTGACAGGTGAGGAATAATGAAAGGCAGATAAAGGAAAAAAGAGTTGTTTTTGTTACTGTTTATAAACTGCAATGCTTCCTCAATAAACAGGTCCTGTGAGTATTGTTTTCCGGTTAAATATCTGTTATTGCCTTCAAGCCAGACCGTATCCTGGTTTTTTATGAGGAACCTTGGATAATGGTTGTGGGCATGACGCTGGCAGTTAAAACCGTAAAACAGGTCAAACCCCTGATTATTCGGATCTCCTTCCGACCCGGTTTTTCCAAGTCCCCACTTACCCATTGCAGCCGTCGCATAACCTTTGGATTTAAGTAATTCCGCGATGGTTATGGTGCTGTCGGGAAGAGGTTTTTGACCCCAAAAGCCATCCCCGCCTTTCACTTCAAAATTATTTCTCACATAGGAATGACCCGTATGTTTGCCGGTCAATAACACGCAGCGTGACGGAGCACATACTGGACTTCCGGAGTAGTGTTGTATAAGCCGAATTCCTTCCGTTGCGATCCTGTCGATATTCGGGGTTTTAATGATTTCCTGGCCATAACACCCCAGTTCGTTATAGCCCAGGTCATCAGCCATAATAAAAATGATGTTTGGAGAGGTTGTTTTTTCAGGTTGAGCACCGTTACCACAACCGGCTAAAGCTGCCAAAGTAATTCCCAGACCCATTGTACCGATTAAAGGTAGATTTTGTTTCATATGCATCATATAATAATTTAGAAACTTAAAGGTTTAAAGGCTGATTTAAGTAATCAAAATTACTCATTACTATTCACAGAACAACAAGTTTCAACCTAACGCATTTGGAAATCTGAATAAAAGCACCTTGGGTGTGGAGATTCCGGACCTGATTTCACTGGTAGGAATAATAATATCCTCACCCTGGGAAATAGCATGGGTATCTACCTGGCTGCCGAAAGTCGCAGAAATACGGGCGGTTCCCTGCCCGATTGGCATTGTTCAGTAGGCGTCCAACTCAATTTTATCCCAATTTGAGTCATACCAAGAAAATTCTCTTGCACAGAATTATTGTTTTTGATACCTTCCGAGACTTTTGTAAACTCAATTAAGGATAAAATCTTTTACATTATCGATAAAAATTTGAAAAATTTACGATGTAAAAGAAGAAAGAAAATCAATAATTGCTAAACTTTAAAGCAGAATTCTATAAAAAAATAAAGGTGAATAAATATGTATAAGAAAAAAAATACTTTATTAATTCTAAATATCCTTTTAGGCCTCTCAATTTTAAGTTTATTTTATAGTTGTACCCAAAAACAATCAAAGTCACTAAATGATTGGTCATTTACACCATTTATAAAACAGGATAAAGTCAATCCAGTGCTTGAGCCTCTTGATAGTACTGAATTTTTATGCCCTGTTCGCGGCAGCAAAGTGAGATGGGAAGAAAAGGACGTTTTTAATCCTGCGGCTGCCGTTAAAGATGGGAAAATTTATCTTCTATATAGAGCGGAAGATATTGTTGGTAAACTAGCAGGCACATCTCGTATTGGCATTGCGATAAGTAAGGATGGACTAACTTTTATTCGACATCCAAAACCAATATTGTATCCCCAAAACGATGAAATGAAAGAGTTTGAATGGGAAGGCGGTTGTGAAGACCCCCGTATTGTGGAAGATGAAAATGGTGCATTTTACATGACCTATACTGCATGGAACGGAGATAAGGCTAAGCTCCTTATCGCGACTTCTAAAGACCTTTTCTTTTGGAAAAAACATGGTTCTGTTTTTGAAAAGGCTTATGGAGGGAAATATACACGGATCTGGTCTAAATCCGGTTCTATTGTTTGTAGACTTGAAGATGACAGGCTGATTGCAACAAAAATTAACGGTAAATACTGGATGTATTTTGGCGATTCTAATATTTACCTGGCTCATTCAGACGACCTGATTAACTGGATCCCTGTAGAATATGAGAATGGAGTATTACGTGAAAACAGTTATGACCATAGCGGAGATTTATCTGATCTCATGCCTGTTTTAAAACCGAGAAAAGATAAATTCGATAGTGATCTTGTAGAACCCGGACCACCTGCTTTAATTACTAAAAATGGTATTTTGTTTATTTATAATAGTAGAAACAGTAAGGATTATGGGGATAAAACTCTTCCGCCCGGAACCTATGCTGCCGGACAGGTATTATTCGATCAGGATGATCCCGGGAAAGTGCTAAAGCGGATGGATAATTATTTCTTCAAACCCGATAAACCTTATGAAATAACCGGACAGATTAACAATGTTTGCTTTATAGAGGGCTTGGTACATTTCAAAGGTAAATGGTTTCTTTACTACGGCACAGCGGATTCGAAAATTGCTGTGGCTACTTATTGTCCGGTTAGATAGACAGTACAATTCTATTTGCCTTTCATCCAGTATATCTGTCAATGTAGCTCCGGTAATAGCTAAGAGGCCTCTGATGGTTCTCACGGCATTAATATCATCCTTCATCTCTTACTTCAACATCCCCAGCTTTTAGCTGCTTCATGCACAGCCAGGATGTTTTCTGTTGGGATGTCATGACTCGTTGTTTGGTAGTCATGGTTTTTATTTCATATCCGTCGGACCGCAGGAAGCGGGCGGACGGACATCAGATTTTGTAATTCCCCCTTATCAAAGGGGGTTAGGGGGTTGTTTCTGAGGTTACGGGCTAGTTGTTTTAACTTTGGATTGTAGTAAATTTTCATGCTGTAGATTAAAAAAAAACACCCCCGTGGTCCCCTTATTAGGGGACATTGTTGATATATTTTATGTATCGGAATTTATTCACTTCGTTCATGAGATCGTCACGCTTGCAGCGTGACTAAGTTCAATGTTTATGTCTTGATAATGGCTAATTTTATTATACTT
>DAOVQI010000098.1 GCA_030628785.1 Bacteroidota bacterium | reverse complement strand
ATAGCCTGATTAACCAGGAGTTAGTCTAAACAAAACCGCTTTTATAACTCATTTAACAACCGAATAAGCCAAAATCCTAACCAAAGGCTCAAAAAAACTAAAAGCGTGGTTTTTGTTAACACAGGGTTAACTTTTATTTGAATTTGCTTTCGTGTAACAATTTCAAAAGAAAATTTCAGGAATAGAAATACCAGGGCAAAATAGATGACCGGCCCCATTAGATGTAACTGAAAGGCTTCCTGAAAATGCAAATGAGAGACAGCATGAAAGGAACGGGTTAATCCGCAGGTGGGACAACTAAAACCGGTAATCTTATGAAAATAACAAGTTACAAGATCTGCTTTTTCGGGGTTCCAAAAAATTGAAAGCAGAAATCCTAATATCAGGATAGATAATAAAATAGCCTTTGGTAAAATATTTTCTGATGGTAAAGACTTTTTTAAGTGCAATCTGATCATTGTTTAAAGGAAAAATTACGACTATGTGTTACATAACTTTTTCGGTTTTTTTTAGTTGTTCGTGAAGTATCAAACCACCCCGTCCCGCCTCCCGAAAGCTTTCGGGACGGCGGGACACCCCTCCTTATCTAAGGAGGGGAATTTATTGATTATCAATATTTTTTTTACTTAATAGTTCGATCTAAATTATTATTCCGTTATTGTTGAGCCGGACTGCCGGTTGATGTTTCCTCTGCTTTAGGAAAAAATGTAAATTCCGGACCAAACTGTTCAAGAAACTCCAGACTAAAAGCCCTGTACGTATAAGATATTGGTAAAGTAATAACGGAACCGATATATGGGATTATTAGCAGTAAAAATCCAATACAGCAGGTTAATAATCCAAAGAGGATAACGCAAATTACGACAAGAATTATCAGCAGAAAGATAATTATGCCATACAATACAAAATATAGAAAATGCTGAGTAAACAGTGGCAGAAACCGGTTCCATGCCTTGATGGCTGTCAGGTTATATTTGTACATTATTGGAACAACAAAGTCGTTCAGAAACAAAGAAATATATCCGGTAATAAGTATGAATGTAAGGAATAGAAGCACCATTCCAATGATGGAAGAAACTTTCTGCGCCCCTGCAATATCACCATGAAACATACTCAGTATAATACCAAAGAAAAAAATCAACATGGCAATAAATGCAGCGAGGCAGATAAAACCATAAACCAGTCGCCAGAGGAACAATGAGTCTCCCTGTTTTTTATACTGATACCATGGTTTAGTTATTTGGGCTTTATCATGTACAACGTTATCCAGGAACATGAATTTACCTCTTGAACTAAGCCAGATTAAAAGAATAGCTAAAGCGACAAAAAATATCAAGCCAAACAGGATGAGGGAAAACCATCCGGGATGGTTCATTAGCCAATCCCATGCTGTTGACGGGAAGTCAGCAATATCATCCAGATCATGAAAACCATCCCATTTTTTATTACCTCCACCACCTCCTCCGCCAGGTCCATCCAGCAATCCTGCTAAAAATGCAGTGAAACCAACAACAAACCATTTGTTAAGGTCAAAAGGTTGGAAAAGGGCTTTTTTCATGCGGTCCCAGCCCCGCGAGAGCGGTTCAAAATATAAGATATTCATGATATAATTTTTTTTCGGTTATTACTGAATAAAATTAATATTTTTGACTTAAATATAGTAAATTGAATATAGCTTCGCTAATTTACCAAGAAATTAATGTAAATGAAAAGAAATAATTTTGTTAAAACAGGAATACTAATTCTCTCAATATCAGTAATTCCGATTCAACCGCTTCTTGCTCAGGAAGATAAGAACGAGTATAAAGAAAGTTGTACAAGCATAATGGTTGGTAAAGATGCCAGTACCGATGGTTCTGTAATGACAAGTCATACTTGTGATGCATATTACCGGACATGGCTGGAATTTGTTCCTGCTAAAGAGAATGAACCTGGTACAAAACATCCAATATATTGGGGTACTGTGCATACCCATACTGCGTGGAGCAGGGAAAAGCTTGAGTTTAAGGGAGAAATACCGGAAGCAGATAAGACATTTGCCTACCTGAACACTGCCTATCCCTGTTTGAATGAAAAACAGCTTGCTATTGGCGAAACAACTTTTGGTGGTCGCAGAGAATTACGAAATAAAGAAGGTCTGTTTCTGATTGAAGAGTTGGAAAGAATTGCCTTGCAACGTTGCACTACGGCAAGACATGCAATTAAACTTATAGGTGAATTAATTAAAGAGTATGGTTACGCTGATGGTGGAGAATGTATAACAATTGCCGATCCGCATGAAGTTTGGCAAATGGAGATCCTTGGTGAAGGACCCGATAAAATTGGAGGAGTTTGGGCTGCGCAACGCATTCCGGATGATCATGTTGGTATTGCAGCTAATATATGCAGAATCGGAGAAATTGATCTTAAGGATCCCGATAATTTTATGGTCTCAGAAAATGTGTTTAAAGTAGCTAAAAAAATGAAATACTGGGATGGCAAAAAACCATTTAAATTTTGGGAGTCATACAGTGGGCGGAAACCTTTCTCTATACGGGAATATTTCGTTCTCAGTAGCTTAGCGCCTTCTTTACACCTGGATTTTGAAGCCGAAGAATTACCATTTTCAGTCAAACCGGAGAAGAAAGTTGATATTCGTGAAATATTGAAATTCTTTCGTACAACGTACGAAGGTACAGAATGGGAAATGATAAAAAATCTCAAAATAACGGTTGATCGTAAAGATGAAAATGATAGTGTACATGTAGATACAATTATCAGCCCAAGCGCCCATCCCTGGCTGGCAAGGGATAAACGTAAATTGCTAAACTCTATAGAGCCCGATATTGTAGTCAGGCACCGGCCTATAGCTGTTCAATATTGTGCCTACTCCTGGATAGTGCAGTTGAGAGATTGGCTACCCGATGAGATTGGAGGCAGACTTTGGTTTGGTTTTGATGTTCCCCGGGAAAGTCCCAGGATCCCAATCTATGCGGGGAACTTAGATCTGCCCAAAAGTTTTTCTATATGCGGGCAAGACCATTTCAGTCGTGAATCGGCCGTATGGGCTTTTCGAAGAGCTAACCGTCTGGCAATGGTAAAGTGGGGCGAAGGAAAGAAAATCATCGAACCTGTTGTGAAAGAATTTGAAAATAAGGCTTTTTACGAAATTGATTTTGTTGAGAAAAGAGCTTTGGAGTTGTTGAAGAAGGATGAAGAAAATGGAAAAAACGGGATTGAAACTCAATTGTGCCGGGAATTCCTGACAAGATATTCAAATGACTTTGCCAGGGCAGCTATTGACAGGTGGTGGGAGTTGGGTGATGAGCTTTGGGTGAAGTTTAGGTGGAGTTTCTAATTGTGAGTTTTAAGTGGTTAATGGGCTTGCTACGTGAAATGCGACACTTGCCCTGTGAAATTTGAGGTACGAAAATATTTCATCAGGGAAGGAGCATATTTCACAGTGGTACTGGGTACTGGGCCTGCCCCGTGAAATGCGACGAAGGAGCATATTTCACTGGGGTGCTGGGGTCCATAATGTCGAGCAAAAATTTACTCAGGATCAAATTTATAAGAATACAGGTTTGTATTTATTCTAAAATAATTCTAAATTAGCGTATAACAAGTGGCTGAGCTACGCACTCAGCGATTTCACGGCGTCGCGCAGCGCCGCGCGCCGCCTAACAATCGCTTGAGCTGACTCGCAGCCTAAGCAGCAGGCAAGCTCGCTCTTAGACTGACATGCAGCTCAGCTCGCACCCGTTCGGCAAACAGGTGCTTGCAAATTATATCAAACTAATTAACAATAAAATTAAAGAAGGGAAAGAGACATGGTTGTAAGGCAAGTCTATTTTTTAATAGTTACAATTTATTGTATTTTGATATTTGGACAAACTATTGCTCAAGAAAAAGATGGTGGAGAAAATCCAATAAGTTTAGATAAATATGATATTAGTCAATATATCTCAACTACTGGAGCTTCACCACAGAATATAATTAACCTTGATAATAATGGAGATATCATATTGGCTTGTATTTCAGGTAAGACTATCGATCAAATTAAATCTATGGAAATTGATTTTACAGCAAGTCAGATAAGGCTTTTAAAGGATTGGAGGTTATTAAAAGAAGAAAATAAGATTTTAAAGACAACATTCCCTATTCTCAATGCAGATAAAACCAAGAAGTTAAGAAACCACCCTAAGAAAATTTCCTCTTATTTAGGTGAAAATCTGCAAGATGATATCATCCATTTAACGAAAGAATTAAAATCATTACAACGTGAGAAAAATATTTATAGTATACTTTTTTCATATGTAATAGACGGTTTAGTTTGGGATCGTTTTATTGAGAAAGAAATACTAAAAGAAAGAGAGATTACCGTTGAAGAACCTTTCTGGAGCGGAGTGATATGGGCAGTATATCCGCCAAGAGATTTTTCTTGTGGTACCAATTCAATATCAGATCAAGGAGTATCACTAAATGTTAATTGGAGTGAAAAGACAATAAAAAAAATGATTCCTTTCGTAGCTGATTGGAAAAATTTAGGAAAGATGTTTGATGATTTTTTGCAAAAAGGTAAGGTTGAAGATGAAAATGCGAAAAAAGTTTTTTCACCATTTAACCTTTTCAACTCATCTGGGCAATTTACGATTCCGATTATTGAAGAAAAAAAGGGGAACACTTTATATGAAATCTGTTTTTTAATATCAGAGAAAATTGCAAAGGAAGTTCCTAAACTTCTAAATCTTTCCGAATTGAAGGAAGCATTTGACTTTCGTAATGAAGAACAAACTTTAGTAATAGTTTATCATGAATTAATGTGGGATTTATTAAATTACTTTGAAGAACAAAATCTTATTCAAAAACCGATTGCATTTGCAAATCCTGAGAAGGCTGAATCTAAAGACATAGCTGATTTAGTATTTTTTGTTAAAAGGAACGAATAACGATAAATGTTATTGTTTTTGTTAAAGTTGTTTGCCTAACCAGCGGTTGCAGTTGACCGCTTCGCTCTGTGCGATTTATTAAGTTTTGATTGTTATTCAAGTTATGTGCTTTTTTTCAAGTTCGGTGCGAAAAATGTCGGCGGCAACTGAACCGCAAATCGTTAGCCAATACAATTGGACTTAAGACATGCAAAAGAAAGTTTTAATCCTCGGAGGATATGGTAACACTGGTTTTCTAATTGCCAGATTGCTATTGCAGGAAAGCGATATTCAGCTCGTTTTAGCAGGGAGGAATTCAAGTCGTGCGAGGCGAGCAGCAGATGAGTTAAATCGAGAATTTCATACCAATCGAGTTTCAATCAAAGAAGTCGATGCTGCTGATACTAAGAGTCTGGAAGCAGCTTTTAAAGGTGTTAATATAGTCGTTGTAGCATCAAGCACAATTGATTACACTCGTAACGTTGCTGATATCGCCCTCAAAGTAGCTGCTGATTATCTGGATGTTCAGCTTTCTTCTCCTGTGAAATTCGCAGTGCTTAACTCTTTGAGGAAGAACATTGAAGAAAATGGAAGATGTTTTATAACTGATGGGGGATTTCATCCTGGGGTTCCAGCAGCGATGGTGCGATATGCAGCAACAAAATTCGATAAACTGCAAATAGCTAACATTTGCTCCGCCTTTCAACTAAACTGGAAAGAATTACAATTTTCAGAATCCACGATTCGTGAATTTATTAACGAGTTAAAGAATTTCAATCCATTAGTGCTCAAAAACAAAAAATGGGCGAAAATGAGCATGAAGGAGCTACCAAAGTTCGACTTTGGTGAACCTTTCGGTGAACGTTACTGCTCACCCATGTTCTTAGAGGAGCTTCGTTCATTGCCAATTTCCATTCCATCACTTAATGAGACTGGTTTTTACATTGCAGGATTCAACTGGATGACTGATTATATTATCATGCCTATCGCATTTACCGCCTTCAAAATGTTCCGAGAAAAAGCCAAAAAACCTATGGGAAAACTCTTTAGTTGGGGATTAAGAAATTTCAGCAAACCTCCTTACGGGGCTATTTTGCAATTGGATGCAAAAGGATTGAAAAATGAACAGAATAGCTACATGCATATGAGACTTGCACATGATGATGCGTATGTTTTAACCGCCGTCCCCGTTGCTGCTTGTCTATTGCAATATATAGACGGAAGTATTCGACGTCCTGGATTGTGGTTTCAAGCTAATCTGGTTAAACCAACACAGTTTTTTAACGATATAGAAAGACTTGGAGTTAGAGTTAACATTCAAATTAAATAGAGTTCAATAAATTCATTATCATTGGTAATGTGTGGCTAACAAGTGGCTTAAGCTGACCCGAAGGGCTCTGTGCAAATTAATACGCTCAGAGCACCGCATCAGTTATTTTGGAATTCCCAACGTTCGGTGCGCTGCAACCTTCGGGCAGCTTAACCACAGCGTTAGATGTAAAATTAATATAGGAGGGTATTATGATAAATTTGATAAGAAAGTTGGTGTCCATAACAGTTATCAGTGTATTAATGGTGCCGGTAGCCTCAATTTCCCTTAGCCAACAAATCTATACAAATGAGCGGCAAAAGGGGGACACCAGTAGTGTTCTACATAATGGTGGCTTTACTGGAGCAGATGTTCCTTCTTTACCTGTTCTATTAGGTGACTATGTAAACATTGGGACACGTACGGACAAAGGAAGGACAGATATATCCAAGTTAATTAATATTCTGAAGAGGATGAATGCCAAAGACTACATGCATTTGGTATGGAAAGAAAAGAGATATCCTGGCGCGTGGCAGGATTTCCAACTGATGGCTCCTAAGTTCCAGGATGCGAATATTCGACTATGGTTATACCTGACTCCACCATCTGAGGGTGTTCCAGAGCCATACGGTGGAGATTATGTACGTTGGGCAACTGAATGCGCAAAGGTTGCAGCAAAGTATCCAATAGTAATGGGAATATGCATAGACGATTTCAATGGAAATGTACGGAAATTCAATCCGTCATACTGTAAACAGATGATGCAAGCCGCCCATAAAATTGCACCTCATTTATCCTTCTTAGTCGTCTGCTACTTTGGATATCAGAAATATATTAATACACATGTTAAGATGGGAGTTATTGATGGTGTTATATTCCCCTACTTCTATCCACACCAGAATCATTCCAACGTCAAGAAGCTTTTGCCTCAAATTAAAACTTATCGGAAGTGGCTCGATAATTGTACGAAGAAAGGCAAGCTATCAGGCAAGATGCCCCTGGTTGTGATGGTGTATGCCACGAAGCATTCAGCTTCACCGAATGCTCCTACACCTGATTATGTTAAAAAGTGCCTTGAAGTAGGATTAAAGGCAACGCAGGACAAGACAGCAAATGGCGTTGTCACCTACTGCTTACCGAAAAGTAAGCCTGAATTCGTTAACCATGTTGGAATTATCTATCACGGATGGGAGGCAAACAGAAAAGAAGGTAAACAATAGCTGCGAGATAACATTGAGTATATATGCGGAGCGAAGCGCGACGAATGGTCAGCGACTATGTAATGATTGAGCAAAACTACTTTCGCCAGCAATTAAATTCTGAGAAGCTACGCAAGAGATTGCTTTATGACGGACAAATCCTGGAGTGGAAGTGAGCAGGTAAGACCTTATTTAATCAAATTTTTTCCAGGCTAAAATACACAAATAAATAATTAGTTAAGAAAATTCCCGATTTTTAATCCAAAATAAACAGTACGAGGGTTCACTGGTCCGTAAATATATCCGGGGTCTCTGTCAATTCCACTATCAAAATCATTCTGATATGAATTAAAAATATTTTTAACTCCTGAAAAAAGTTGCAAAGTAGCTCCGTTTAGTTTGATATTGTAACGCGCTTTTAATCCTAAATCAATAAAAAATTCCGATTCTCTCAGTTCACCATCATCAGGATCGGATATTTGCAATCCAAAATATGGGACAAGCATCTTGCCTGTATAATTTCCTGTTGAAGATATACCCCAGTTTTTTACAGGTTTCCAGTCCAATGTCACGTAACCATAATCATCAGGTGTCCTGAAGAAACGTATTTCATTAAATTCCTGTGGTTCTTCATATTTACTGCTTTGTTTTGTAAAGCCTGATTTTAACGAAAATTTATTATTGGGCACTACATTCAATTCAATATTTACTCCTTGTACTTTTGCCACTTTTTCTGCGTTCACTCTTGTATATATAACTGTTCCGTTTTCATCGGGTTCACTGTATTCATTTACAAAAGGGTCGTTCAGTTGTGTATAAAAACCTTCAACCAATAAACCGATATACACTTTCCCAATTTGTTTATTAAAATCGAGTGATGCCATATAACTATGACTTGTTTCTTGCTTTAAATCGGGGTCGTTTTGGTGGATTACCTGACGCGAACCAGATGTTTCAATGTGCAAGTCTTCATCAAATATTTGGGGTGCACGATATCCTTGCGAATAGCTTACACGAGCTTGTAAAAATTCTTTTATGTCGTATAAAACACTAACTCCAGGGCTTAATACATTTCCTGATTTATCAGAGCCTGTATGTTCTTTATCTTCTACCTTATAGCTATCGAACCTTGCACCAGCAGAAATTTTCAGTTTATCCCAGTTGATTTCATATTGTGCAAAAATCCCGGTAGTATTCGTGGTCTGGTCAGCAACTTTAACATTATCAGTATGTGGAATATTAACTATAGTATCGTTAATGATTTCAGCATTATCCATATCAAGATACCCCAGTTTTTTATCTTTTAACCAAGCACCTTGATTTTCGACACCCACAACCAAAGTTGAAATTCCGAATTTAGCATTGTATTGGGTTCCTATACTATATGAAAAATCTTTGGTATTTCCATAATCACTTAATGACTGGTTTGCTCCATAATAAGAATTCCTGTTTACTCTTTGCCCAGAAGCGTAAATTGAAAATAAATCGCTTTCCCTGAAAAACTTTTCGTACGTTAATGCTCCAGTGGTTAAATTATGATTCAATGCCTCGGCTATACCCGCCTCATGAACAGCATATTCGTGTTTATCTCCGCCCCTTCTGTCTTCAATAATATTAAAGAAATCGGCAGTAAGTTTGCTCCTGTTTCCAAAACGATGATATAATCGCGTT